>JAKPQM010000067.1 GCA_029546925.1 Actinomycetes bacterium | reverse complement strand
GCCGGGGATGGGGCAGCCCTTGGCCACGTCGAGGGATCCTTCGGAATGGACGGCCGTGAAGCGGTGGTAGCCGCCCTCCACAGTCACCCTGAAGAGCTGGTTGGTACCGCCGTTCGATGCCCAGGCGATAGCGTTGGCGCCATCCGCGACGGATTGGCCGGAGATATCGAGGACGTTCGAGGAGGCCTTGGACCGGACCGTGTAATAGCCCTCCTCGATGATGGCCGTGGAGGGCGCGACCTCGGGCGTCGCATCGATGAGCTGGAAGACCTGGTTCCTATTCGCGTCGGTGCTGTTGGGAGTCCAGACCTCGACATTGGTACCGTTTTTGGAGGAATAGCCCGTGAGATCGAGGACCAAGTTGGGCGAGAGCGCGGAGGTTATGATATAGCCCCTATCCGCATCTTGCTCGATAATCCATTTCTGCGCCCGAGCGGCGCTATCGATAAGATCGGCCTGCTGGTTGACGTTGGCACCGCTTTCCGTGCCATCGACGGTGAGCAGGAGGCCGGAGAGCACCGACCTCAGCGAGACATAGCCGATCGAATCGTGGGTGACCTCCCACTTCTGGTTATCCCCGCCGTTCCAATTCCAAACGATGACGTTGCCGCCCTCGCTCGTAGACTGGCCGGATACGTCGATGACCTGCTGGTCGCCCATGATAGAGCGGATGTAGTACGTGTCGTCGGCGATGAGGCCTGCAGCAGCCGAGGCGCGGGCATCGAGCTCGTGGGGCGGGGTAGGACCCCGGAGTGCGCTGATAGGAGCCTCGGACACTGCGGCGGGCTCAGCGATGGACTCGGCAGGAAGCTCCGCAGGGGCAGCGTCATCGGCGGCATCGGCGAGAGGATCCGCAGGGATGCCGTCATCGACGGCGAGCTCGGCAGGGGTGCCGTCATCGGCGAGAGGATCAGCAGGGATGCCGTCATCGGCGGCGACGTCATCGCTTGCATCGCCTGCGGGAGCGTCGGCATCATCATCGCTTGCATCGCCTGCGGAAGCGTCGGCGACAATCTCGACATCCTCATCGTCAGATGACTCGTCGATCGTCTCGATAGCCGACGCGGGAACTACGTCATCTTGATCGGCCTCCTCGGCGATGGCGGGCAGGGAGAAGACCCCTACCAGCGCACATGCAGCCAGCAGCGATAGCAGCCTCTGTTTGATCATATCCAGCTCCTCACACGGCGAATACCGAAGTCGTTTGGGTGGTTTCGACCGGTATTTGGTCGGCGTTTTCGATTAACAGTACACTATCATAAATCCATATGACAGCCGCGAAACGGGTTGCGCTGCACGCGATCTTTTTTAGGAAGGCCCCATGGCGGAGATTGGCTACAAGGCAAAGCAAGTGATCGTGATGCGTCGCGACCTGCGCATGCGTAAGGGAAAGATCGCTGCTCAGGCAGGCCATGCCTGCGTGGAGGCAACGCTCATGGCCCTTGTGCGCGAGCAGCGTTTGGGCGAGCTGCACACGAATGGCTTCTGGATCGGCCTCGACCACGCTGAAAACGACCATACCCCCCTCACCGCCTGGTTCGATGCGGGCATCGCCAAAGTATGCGTCTACGTGGACTCCGAGGAGGAGCTCCTCGATATCGCCGTGCAGGGGCGCGAGCGGGGCTTCGTCGTTGCCCTTATCCGTGATGCGGGCATGACCGAATTCCACGGCGAGTCCACCTACACCTGCCTTGCCTTCGAGCCGCTCTACCCCGAGCAGATCGATCCCATAACAGGCGGACTGCCCCTCTTCTAGCAGGGAAGACGGACAGGAATCTCAAGTTCGGCTTCAAGCTTAGGCTTGGGAGCTCCCGCCCCTAGTTGATAGTGCTGTTGAAGTAGATGATCCCGAAGATGACCGCGATGATCACGAGCAGCAGTGCGATGATCGGCAGGGACTGGATCACGCGGGAGTTCTTGCGCATGATATTGCGGCGCATAGCCTGCTCCTGCCTGCTCGAACTCATAAGCTGGGGGATGCGGGGCGAATCGGACATCCCCGAACGTTTCCGCCACATGGCATGATTGCGCTCGCGGGCGAACGAACCCGTATTCGAGCGTGCATGCGGCGCGCGCGGCGGACGAGACCTCAGGCGCGCACGGGCGCTGTTGCTTGTTTTATTACGGTTTTCCATGCGCACGATTCTACCATGGGTACCAGCCTGCGCGGGATACTGCCCCTATTCGTCATAACTAACTGCGGGTCAACCCGCGATTCATTCAAGGATATCGCCGATGCCGGGAAGATGCGGGCCGTCAGGAGAGCCAGCCCAGATGCGGCATCGTAAATCCGAGGTAGTGGACCAAGATGTAGACCAGGATGAGAATCACGGCGAGCGAGATGGCGATGCTGACCGCCTTCTTCACGATAGCGACGATGATCGCGACGGTGAGGATGGGGGCGGCAATCTCGAGGAGTGTGCTCAGATCAAAATCCATGGTGCATCCCCTTTTTGACGGTCTTCTCCCCTATAGTACCCGCAATCCGCACCGCCATGCCCCGGACTGTGGGGAATCCACCTGAATGTGACGCCTCGATAAACGGAGGGTTTGCGAGCACGCGCCACCGCCAACTCATCGCTACGATAGTGCATTGAGATCGTCTCGAGACGGAATGCGGACCCATGGAAAGAGCGTCATGAAGAAGCCCCAAGACATCCTCACCCTACCCCATGACCAGCTGGAAGCCCTCCAGCTCGCGGGCATCAAGAAGACCGTGATCGCCTGTTACGAGAACGTGCCCTTCTACCACGATCTCTTCGATGAGGCCGGATTCGATCCCTATTCCGTCGAGACCCTCGACGACCTCAAGGCGGCCCCCTTCACCACCAAGCAGCATCTCCGCGACAACTATCCCTACGGGCTCTTCGCCGTTTCCAAGAGCGAGGTCCGCGAGATCCACATGTCCTCCGGCACCACCGGCGTCGCCACCGTGGGCGGCTACACCGAGCACGACATCGACATCTGGGGCGACTGTTTCGCGCGCGGCATCTGGTACGCCGACGGCGGCAAGGATGACATTGCCCAGATCTGCTACGGCTACGGTCTTTTCACGGGCGGCCTCGGCGCCCATTACGGCTGCGAGAAGGCCGGCTGCATGACCATCCCCATCAGCGCGGGCAACACCGAGCGTCAGATCCGGGTGTTGCGCGAGATGGGCTCCACCATCCTCTGCTGCACGCCCTCCTACGCGATGTACATCGCCGACACAGCTCTCGCGATGGGCCTCGACCCCAGAGAGGATTTCTCGCTGCGCGCCGGCATCCATGGTGCCGAGGCATTCTCCGACAACTTCCGCGCCGAGCTGGAGGAGAAGCTCGACTACAAGGTGCTCGACGTCTACGGCCTCACCGAGACCATGGGGCCGGGCGTGGCTATCGAGTGCATGGAGCAGCAGGGCCTGCACCTTGCAGAGGACCACTTCTTTGCCGAGATCATCGATCCCGAGACCGGCGAGGTCCTGCCCGATGGCGAATGGGGCGAGCTCGTGCTCACCACCATCGACCGCGAGGCCACGCCCGTTGTACGCTACCGCACGCGCGACATCACGCGCATTATCCCGGGCACCTGCCCCTGCGGCCGCACGCACCGCCGTATCGACCGCCTGCACGGCCGCACCGACGACATGCTCATCATCCGCGGCGTCAACGTCTTCCCGAGCCAAGTCGAGGACGTCATGAAGACCTTCCCGCAGGTCGCATCCTGGTATCAGATCGAGCTCGCGCGCAAGAACCACCTCGATGCCGTCACGCTCAAGGTGGAGGTCAACCCGGACTTCGATTTCGACCAGATGAGCGCCATCGAGAAACTCCAGAAGGATATCTCCGCCAAGCTCAAGACGGCCCTCTCCGTGGGTATCCGCGTCAGGCTCGTGGAGCCCAAGTCCATCCCCCGCTCCGAAGGCAAGGCGAAACGCGTTATCGACCTGAGAGGAGACGATGCCTAAATGATCATGCAGCTCACGGTATTCCTCGAGAACTCCGAGGGTCGGCTTGCCGCGCTCTGCCGCACCTTGGCGGATGCGAACATCAACATGAGCGCGCTCACCATCGCCGAGACGAGCGACTACGGCATCGTGCGCATCATCTGCAACGACGTGTTCCGCGCGGTGGACGTGCTGGAGGATGCGGGCTTCCGCGCTGCCAAGACCAAGGTTCTGGCCGTCGAGGTGCCCGACCGTCCAGGCGCTTTGGCCGAGCTCCTCGAGGCGCTGGACTCCACCAAGGTCAACATCGAGTACGGCTATTGCTTCCTCTCCGACGGCGATGTGGCCATCGACGTGCTCAAGATAAAGCCCGAGGATCGTGCCAAGGCCGAGGAGGCTATCTCGGCGGCCGGCTTCAAGCTCCTGCACTGGGACGACATCGCATCGTGATCCGCACCCTCGCCTGCCGGCGCCATGGTGCCGATGTCGGACGTGCTATAAGAAAAGCTCGTCAGCAGTAACCTCAGCTTGGATCGTCTCCCCATACGCATTGCGCTTCACTCCGAAGGGTGTGACGAACACGAGGTGCAGGGCCTTTCGCGTGCCCGTCTCCTCTGCAGACGCCACGAGCATGCATCGGAAGAGATCGCCGCAACCCCAAGAGCACGCCGTATCCGGCCTTCGTGCAGCAGGCGGACGAGCTCGAACGCATAGCCGCGCCATGCATTGACGCATGGCGCCTGCAGGTTTGCATGCCAGCAGCCCTCATGGACCTTTTCGTCCATGAAGCGCAGGCAGAACAAGCTGCATGGGTCTATAAGCTGGCAGAGCGCACCCCGATTCTTCCTCCCGAAGGGAGTGTATTTGCGCACAAAGCCGCTCGCTGCGAGATCCGCGAACGCAGACGTCAACGTTTGGCCCTTCGCGACACCAGAGGCATCGGCGATCATGGGGAGGATATCGTGGCGCGGGCGCGGGCCCAGTACCTGAAGAGCGCCTCTCGCTACTCGTAGATTGCCCAAGCGCGTACGGGCAGGCCGGTTGCGCCCTCGATGGGCGGATACGCGACGAAGATGATCGCACCGGTCGCAGGCAGCTGATCGAGGTTGTCCATGAGCTCTAACTGGAAGCGACCGCTGTCGAGGATGTAGCGCTCGCAGGCAAGATCATCTTCCTTGACTGCCTCGGGCGAGGCGTCGGTATCGAAGGTCTCGTGGCCGATGGCAGCAATGCCGCGCTCATCCACGAGGAGCCTCACCACGGGCAGGCTCCATCCGGGCGCATGCTCGCCGCCCTCCTCATCGAAGTTGTTGAGGGCGTCATTGCTCGGCCAGCGGTGACCCCAGCCGGTGCAGAGCGCCACGAACGAACCCGCAGGGATGGTGCCGTGCTCCGCCTCGAAGGCCTCGATATCGGCGAGCGTGATCGCGTACTCGGGATTCTCGGCGACCTTATCGCGGACATCGATCACGACGAGCGGCAGCACATGGTCGGCAATGGAGAAGATCTCGGGGCCGGCTGCACCCTCGATGAAATGGTTGGGGAAGTCGATGTGGGTGCCGAACTGGCCCGGGAACTTGAACGTGTGGATGCGGCAGCGCAGCATCTCGTTGTCGTAGTCGAAGACCGTCTTGCAGAGTTCCACGGAGCCCTCGGGAATGCCGCTCCAGAAGGGGCTCTCGTTGTTCAGCGGGTGCGTGAGATCGACCCAGTGGCATGACTTGAGATCGGTGAGCGTGTTCCAAAGATTCATCGCATTCCTCCTGACGG
Organism: Actinomycetes bacterium; assembly: GCA_029546925.1. Taxonomy (GTDB): domain Bacteria; phylum Actinomycetota; class Coriobacteriia; order Coriobacteriales; family Atopobiaceae; genus RUG721. Next base: position 5,659 of record JAKPQM010000067.1, on the reverse strand, counting down.
GATCGACTCGATACAGCTTTTATACCATATCCGATGAATACGAAAACAGCTGCATGGATATGCCTCTTCCATTCGTATTACCTATAGAGAGGCCCAACGGAAAGATTGGAGAGCATCATGGGTGCAATACGCAAGGTAAGCTTGGCAGTAGTGGCGGCAGCTCTTGTTCTGGCACTGGGCGCCACGCCGGCATTTGCGCGGGGCAACGGCTCGGCGCAGCGCGGTACACAGCGCCAGCTTCGCAGCGGCACGGCAACACGGTACGTCGATGCCGATGGCGACGGCATCTGCGACAACCGCGGCACGAACTTCGTCGACGCCGACGGTGATGGCGTGCGTGACTGTCGCGGCGTGAACTTCATCGATACGGATGGTGACGGCATCTGCGACAACCGCGGCACGGGTGCCGGATTCGTCGACGCCGACGGTGACGGCGTGTGCGACAATTACGGCACCTACGGTCATCACGGCGGAACAGGGAATGGATCCGGCAATGGATACCGCGGCGGACGCTTCTAGCAAGCACGCATGAGCAACCCGGCACGAACAGAGCGGGCGATGGGCAGATATGCCGATATGATATGGCATATCTGCCTCCTGCACGCCGACCAAAAGCCAGATGCGCAAGACGCGTTTCAGGACACGTTCCTCAAGCACCTCTCTCACGAGAAACCCTTCGAAAGCGACGAGCATGAGAAGGCCTGGCTTATCCGCGTTGCCATCAATACCTGCAACGACCAGCACAAGCGGGCGCACCGAAGCGACGAGGAGCTGCCCGAGGGACTTCAATCCGCCGCTCTCGATCAGCCGGGAGGTTCGCTCTCCGACGTCCTCGACGCGATGTCGAAGCTCCCTGCGGACCAACGGAACGCCCTCTACCTGAACGCCGTGCAGGGATATACGGCAGAAGAGGTCGCCCAGATGATGGGGAGTACGGCGGGCACGGTGTACTCATGGGTATCACGGGCACGCATGCACCTGAAGGAGCTGTTGCGATGAACGACGAGAAGCTGGACAGCCTGTTGGCAGGGGCCTTCGGCGAGCTGCATGCTCCTGAAGAGACGATCGCGGCAACCGCCCGCGCCGTGCGCAAGGCATCCTCCACGCCGGCCAAGCGGCCCATCCGCGCACGGCTTGTCGCGGCAATCGCCGCATGCCTCGTGCTGCTCGCCGCCATACCGGGCGGCATATACCTCTACAACGATGTGACCACCGTCGTGAGCATCGACATCAACCCGTCCGTCGAGCTGTCGCTCAACCGATTCGATCGCGTCCTAGGCGCAACCGGCGCAAATGATGACGGAGCAGCGCTTCTCGAGAACGTGCCCGTCGTAGGACTCGATTGCGGGGAGGCCGTACGGCGGCTGCTCGCAGACGAGTCGATCCAACAGGCTGCCAGCGAGACGAACCGCGTCGAGATCGTAGTGGCATCGCTTTCCGATAGCGACACGAGCGCGATCCAGGAGAAAATCCAATCCGCGAGCACCGCAGCCTCATGCCCCTGCGTCTGCTCAAGTGCAACGGCCGATGAACTGCGGGCCTCCAGCGAAGCGGGCCTTACCATGGGAAAGTACCGCGCATACGCGGCACTGCAGGAAGCGGGGGTCGACATCAGCGTCGACGAAGCGCGCTCCATGACCATGCACGAGCTCCGCGAGCTTGCCGACGAGCATGAGATCGAACTTGGGCACGGCCAGAGCCAAGGCGGCAGCGCGGCACACGGCTCAGGTACCGAGCATGGGAATGGGTATCACGGAGGGCGCTCCTAGAGGCCCTCCCGTGCGCCACGGCAGCTGGTTCCATCGATCAAATCAGCTGACCGTAAACCTCGTCGTCCACCGGTTCGAGCCATTCTGCCGAGCCGCCCTCGCCGGGAACCTCGATCGCCAGATGCGAGAACCAGCTATCCGGCGCAGCACCGTGCCAGTGCTTGACGCCCTCCGGAATGTTCATGCAGCCGCCGGGCAGCAGCTCGCGCGCAGGCTGACCCCACTCCTGGTAGTAGCCGCGACCGGCAACGCAGATAAGGATCTGCCCGCCGCCCTTCTCGGCATGGTGGATATGCCAGTTGTTGCGACATCCGGGCTCGAAGGTGACGTTGAAGATACCTGCCTGCTCCGTCGAGATGGGTGCGAGGTAGCTCTGGCCGATGAAGTAGCGGGCGTACGCATCGTTGGGCTCCCCGATGGGAAAGACCATCTGCGCCGCATGGGCCGCCTTGGCGGGATCCTCCTTCTCCGAGGCCCCATCCGCCCATACCTCGGCAGCCAGCCCGAACGTGGCCCACGCCTTGGGCCAACCGGCGTAGAAGGCAACATGCGTCACAACGGCGGCGATCTCTGCGCGGGTGACGCCATGGGCCTTGGCGTTCTGCAGATGATGCACGAGCGACGCATCGGTGATGCCCTGCGCCATGAGCGCCGCCACGGTGATGATGCAGCGCGTCTTGAGATCGATATCCTCGTTGTTCCAGTTCTCGCCGAAAAGAACATCGTCGTTGAAATGCGCGAACTCCGGGGCGAACTCCCCCAACGCGTCGCGTCCCGCCGTCTGAACGATCTTTGCCATGGTGAATCCCGTTCCTCCCCTAGCCGTCGTGCCGCGAGGCGAACTCGAGGCACATCCCCGTGAAATCCGCATATGTTTCGATAAACGTACCCGTGATGGGCGGAAGTCCCGCCCGCGCCATCGCCTCGCGCGTAAGCTCCGCGCAATTGAAATGGTTCCAGAGACCCGTCGCTTGGAAGAGCAGACGCAGGTAGAGGTCGGCGGCGGCTGCGCCGTCGATGCCGCATTGGCGGGAGAGCAGGCTCGTGACAGGCGGGAGCATCTCTGCGAAGGAGCGTTTGAACTCGACCAGCCGTTCGAGCGAGACATTCGATTCGATGATGGAGATGAGGATGTCCTGATAGCGTAGGAAGCTGCCATGACGGGCGGTCACCTCAGCCCACGTGCGAGCGAACTCGCCATGCGGCATCGGTGCATTTGCGAGCTCTGCCACGAGCTCGTCGATCCACGCGCGGTTCTTCTCTGCATGCAGGGCGAGGAAGATCTCCTCCTGTGTGCCGGCATACTTGTAGAGGCCCGCACGAGACCAGCCGAGTTTATCGGCTATGAGGCCCATCGTGATCCTGTGATAGGGCATCCCGGAAAAGAGCCCGTCGGCTGCCGCCATGATGGCATCCATGCGCTCGCGCTTCTGCTCAGCCGTGCGCGCCCTGATATAGCGTCCCTCTTCGAGCATGCTTTTCCCCTCTCATGCTAGGGAGATTCTAGCAAAGTCCTTGCGCAAGCGATAAGCTGTCGCTTACAATCCATTTAAGCGACAAGTCGTCGCGTGTGACAAGCGCCCTGTGTGACGAGGAGGCAAAGATGACATCACAGCAGCTCACCCGCAGGCAGTTCGTGACCCTTGGAGGCACGTTGTGCACTTCCGTACTCGCAGGCTGCGCGACCGAACAGGAGAACACCCAAGAGACCGAAGGGGAAGCCTCCGAGGAAAGGCCGACCAACGCACAGGAAGGCCCGCAGGGAGAGCTTTCGACCCAAGAATCCAACCTGCTCGTCCTATTCTTCTCGCGCACCGGCGAGAACTACAACGTGGGCGTGATCGAGGAGGGCAACACCGCCATCATCGCAAAGATGATCGCCTCGAAGACCGGCGCCGATTCCTTCGAGCTTGTACCCGATGAGCCCTACCCCGAAAGCTATCAAGAATGCTGTGATGTGGCGCTCGATGAGAAGAACCGCAATGCCCGGCCCGCACTCAAGGCGCTTCCCGATCTCTCGGGTTGCACCACCGTCTTCTTCGGCTTCCCCGTGTGGTGGGGCGATCTGCCCATGCCCGTCTACACCGCGATCGAGGCGCTGGACTGGCAAGGCAAGATCATCGCACCGTTCAACACGCACGAGGGCAGCGGCGATGCGGGCATGTTCGACACGCTTGCCCGGGTCTGCTCGGGTGCAAGCGTCACAGGCGGTCTCACCATTCGCGGATCGGTGGCGCAGAACGACCGCGTCGAAACCGAAGCCGAGGTGGATGCCTGGCTCGCACAGCTGGGCTTCTAGGCTCATGGTCGAGAAGCAAGGCAGGGACAGGAGAGGCGGTATCGTCATCGACGTATCGCTCGCATTGCTGGCGACGGCACTCATGATGCGCCAGCATTTCCCCGCGATGCTGCACCAGATCTGCGGCGTGCTCTTCGGCATCCTCATCGCCATCCATATCTGCCAACACCGGGCGTGGATCGCCTCACTCAAGCAAGGGAAGCCCGAGGGGAAGCGCCTTGTGGGCGCTTTCCTCATGGCAGCCATCCTTGCCTGCACGTTCATCATGGTGGCGAGCGGTCTCGCCATGTCAACGTGGGCCTCGGCACTGGGCGTCCCGGCGGGGACTGGCACGGCCCGAGCACTCCACCTGCCTCTGTCGCATCTCTGCTACTGCCTCATGGGCATGCATGCGGGACTCCATGCCAAGGGCGTGGGGAAGCTTCCCCGTCCGGCGGTCACCGTGTGGAGCCTGCTTGCCGCCATGGGTATCTGGTCGTTTGCCGCGCTCGATTTCGGCTCATACATCATGGGCACCGTCGGCTTCGCCCTCATCGACCACAGCAAGCCAGCACTTCTGGACTTTGCGCAGTATATCTCGGTGTTCGCACTGTTCATGCTGGTAGGAGCTGCCCTGCAGCAGATCCATCTGGAGAGGGGCCGGAATTCTAGCAAGCACTGAGTCCGCGCTCCGGACGAGTGCCGAGCATAGATGGCGCTACAATGGGCACAAGCCTTAGCGCGAGGAGGAGCCATGCGCATCGTCCATATCTACCACAGCGGCATGCTCGTCGAACTGGATAAGACGGTGCTCGTCTTCGACTGGTATCAGGGCGAGCTTCCTGCATTCGACCACGATAAGATGGTCATCTGCTTCGTGTCTCACAGCCACCACGATCATTGGGGGCCCTGCATCTGGAAGCTTGCCGAAAGCTGCCCGAGCATCTACTACGTGCTGGAGAGCTCCCTGCGCGAGCATGCACGGGAGCATCGCGAGCTCAAGACGCATATCGTGACCTGGTACGATACGCTCGAAGTCGAGGGGGTGCTCGTACGAACCGCACAGTCCAACGATGCCGGCGTGGCATACCTTGTAGAGGCTGAGGGAAGGATGGTCTTCCACTCCGGAGATCTCAACGTATGGTGGTGGGATCGCGAACTCGAGAAGAACGAGGCGAGCGAGGCGTTCTTCCGCAACGAGCTTGCGGGTCTCGGCGTACACGATGTTGACGTTGCGTTCCTGCCGCTGGATCCGCGGCTTCAAGACCCCACGCGCGGCGTGATCGCCTTCATGGAGGAGATCGGCGCGAAGCTTGTGGTACCCATGCACTACGGAGATGACAGGGAAAAGGCAGTTTCATGCCTTAACACGCCGGCACTCGAGCCATACCGCAGCCGCATCTGCTTCGACGACGTGATCGAAGAGGGCTGTACCGCACCCAAGCATTAACCCTTCCGCAGCTTTTCTCGCGTCACGTGAAATCGCCCAGCTGGCGAAATATTCCGCTTTTATGCCGTTTCGGGGGCCCGGCGAATACGGGGTCCCATACGCACCCCCGCCTGCCTGCCCCTATGCCGGCGCCCTTTCCGCCCGATGGCCATCCGGCACCCG
>JAKPQM010000038.1 GCA_029546925.1 Actinomycetes bacterium | reverse complement strand
TTCCCGCTGCCGTTCGCACCGAGGATGCAGATGCGCTCGCCTGCGCCGAGGGAAAGCGAGACGTCCTCGAGGGCAGGCCCGGCCGAGCCGCCGTAGCGGTAGACGACGTTGCCGACCTTGATCATCTCGCCTCCCTTCCTGGACACGCGTACATCCTACCGCGCTGCCGGGTTGTGAGCGTCGTGACAGAGACACTGTATACTATCCCGAAAAGCATGGGCCGACGCGGGCATCGACACGAAGAGGGCCCCTGTGCGAGGGACCCTCCCTGTGCGTCCGCGTGAAGTGAAGCCCGAAGCTTACTCGGTGACCTCGGTGGTCTCCTCGACGGCATCCTCGACGGTTTCCTCAACCGTTTCCCCGACGGTTTCCTCGACGGCCTGGGGGGCCTCCTCGGCTTTCTTGGCCTTGGGAGCGGCCTTCTTGGTGACCTTCGTCACGCTGCTCTTGGGAGCCTTCTTCTTGACGGCCTCGGTTACGAGCTCGATGATGACGACCTCTGCGGCATCGCCCTTGCGCGGGCCGAGCTTCATGATGCGGGTGTAGCCGCCATTGCGGTCGGACCACATGCCTTGGGCGGCTTTCTCGAAGACCTCGCGCACCAGATCGGGATTACCGGTCTTGGCGATGGCGAGGCGACGGGAAGCGAGGTCGCCCTTCTTGGCCCACGTGACGATACGGTCGACATCGCCGCGGATAGCCTTGGCGCGCTGCTCGAGGGTCTTGATGCGGTCGTTCTCGAACAGGGCGCAAACCAGGCTCTTCTTCATTGCCTTGGTATGGCTGGCATCGGTGCCGAGCTTCATACCGTGTTTCTTGTTGTGCCTCATGATCTAGCTTCTCCTAAACAGTTACGCCTTGAGGGAAAGCCCCATGGCCTCGAGCTTATCCTTGACTTCCTCGATGGATTTGACGCCGAAGTTGCGGATGTTCAGGAGGTCGTTCTCGGAGAACTCGACCAGCTGACGCACGGCGTGGATGCCGGCGCGCTTGAGGCAGTTGTAGGAACGGACCGAGAGATCGAGGTCTTCGATCTGCTTCTCAAGCTCGACGTTATCCTCCTCGGTGCCTTGGGCGAAAATGGACGGCTCTTCGTCGATCTCGCCCGCATCGGTGAGGTTCATGAACGCGGCCATGTGCTGATTGATGATGTTGGCTGCCTCGACGACGGCGTCACGCGGCGAGACGGACCCATTGGTCTCGACCTCGAGCACGAGACGATCGTAGTCGGTGTGGCGACCGATGCGGCAGGCCTCGACGTACTTGGCGCAGCGGCGCACGGGAGAATAGAGCGAGTCGACGTGGATGACCCCGATGGGATCGCCGTCGCGCTCGTTGTCCTCGCCGGAGACATAGCCGCGACCGCACCCGATGCGCATGCGCATGGTGAGATGGGCACCCTTGCCCAGCGTGCAGATGACATGCTCGGGATTGACGAGCTCGAACTCGGCGGGGACATCGAAGTCGCCGCCGACCACGGTGGCAGGGCCATCGATGTTGATGGAGGCCTCGGCCTCCTCGCCGGTACCCAGGGAGCGGAACACGAGGCCCTTGACGTTCAGCACGATATCGGTGACATCCTCGTGGACGCCCTCGATGGTGGAGAACTCGTGCTGCACGCCATCGATCATGATGGCCTCCACAGCTGAGCCCTCGAGGGAGGACAGCAGCACGCGGCGCAGCGAGTTGCCCAGCGTTTCGCCATAGCCATGCTCGAGCGGCTCGACGCTCATGCGTGCGAGGTTCTCGTGAATCTCCTCTACCGACACCTGCGGTCGGACAAATTCGGACATTGCTACCTCCAATACACGCGGTCTACTTGGAGTAGAGCTCGACGATAAGCTGGGGATCGATGGTGCCATCGCTGATCAGGTCGACCTGATCGCGCGATGGGGCGGTAAGCACCGTGCCCGCAAGCTTCTCGATGTCGACCTCGAGCCAAGCAGGAACTGCCATGTGCTCGGTGTAGATGAGGGCCTCCTTGATGGGGAGGAGATCCTTGAACTTGGGCGCGACCTCGATCTTGTCGCCTGCCTTCACGCGGTACGACGGGATATCGATGCGCGTGCCGTTGACGGTGATGTGGCCGTGGCGGACGGTCTGGCGGGCCTCCTTGCGCGTGCGCGCAAAGCCCAGACGGAACACGACGTTGTCGAGACGGCTCTCGAGGATGGTCATGAGGTTATCGCCCGTGATGCCCTCGCTCTTGAGCGCGAGCTCGTAGTAGCCGTGGAACTGCTTCTCGAGAACGCCGTAGATGAACTTGGCCTTCTGCTTCTCGCGGAGCTGCACACCGTACTCGCTCTCCTGGCGGCGACGCTGGCGGGGCTTGCGGTGGGACTCCTTGTTGATTCCCATGACAACGGGATCGATGCCGAGGGAGCGGCACCTCTTAAGGACAGGTGTCCTATCAATTGCCATTGCTCGTATCCTTCCTAGCTACACACGACGGCGCTTCTTGGGGCGGCAACCGTTATGCGGAATGGGGGTCTTGTCCAGAATGCCCGAAACCTCGAGACCAGCGGCCTGAAGGGAACGGACTGCGGTCTCGCGGCCGGAACCAGGGCCTTTCACAAAGACCTGGACCTTCTTGAGGCCGTGCTCCATAGCTGCCTTAGCCGCCGCCTCTGCTGCAAGCTGGGCAGCGAACGGGGTGGACTTACGGGAGCCCTTGAAGCCGACGGTACCGCCGGACTGCCAGGAGATGACGTTGCCCTGCGGATCGGTGATCGAGACGATCGTGTTGTTGAACGTGCTCTTGATGTGGGCCTGGCCCACTGCGATGTTCTTGCGCTCGCTACGACGCACGCGCGTCGTGCGAACATTCTTCTTCTGCGCCATTGCCTACTCCCTAGCCCTTCTTCCTAGCACCGATCTGACGCTTCTTGCCCTTGCGGGTGCGAGCGTTGGTGTGGGTGCGCTGGCCGTGGACGGGGAGTCCCTTGCGGTGACGCAGACCACGGTAGCAGCCGATCTCCATGAGGCGGGCGGTGTTCTGCCTCACCTCGCGGCGCAGGTCGCCTTCCGTGGTGTAGTTAGCATCGATATAGTCGCGGATCTTGGAGACTTCGTCCTCGGAGAGATCCTTGACGCGGGTGCTGGGGTCGACACCGGTCTCGGCACAGACCTTGGTTGCTGTAGTCCGACCGATGCCATACAGGTAAGTGAGTCCGATCTCGACGCGCTTGTCGCGCGGAAGATCGACGCCGTTGATACGGGCCAACTGAAGCTCCTCTCTTAGCCCTGACGCTGCTTATGGCGCGGGTTCTCGCAGATAACGTAAACCTTGCCGTGGCGACGGATGATCTTGCATTTGTCGCACATCTTCTTGACCGAAGGACGTACCTTCATGAGTCTATCCCTCCAAATTTCGAGGATACATTCGGTGGTTCTCGTGGCGGAGCAGGTGGAGCTGATCCGCGCTATATGCTCGCCCAGCCGCAGGCGTGAGTATCCGTGTTGGGGAGCGCTTCCCTACTTGTAGCGGTAGGTGATGCGGCCCCTGGTGAGGTCGTAGGGAGAGATCTCCACGACGACCCTGTCTCCGGGGAGGATCCTGATGTAGTTCATGCGGATCTTGCCCGAAATGGTGCAGAGGATGGTCTTGCCGTTCTCGAGCTCGACGTTGAACATGGCATTGGGCAGGGGCTCGACGACCTTGCCCTCAAGCTCGATTGCGTCCTGCTTGCTCAAATCACAACCCTCTCGTTCCAACAATAGTGCGGCGTATTATTCTACCCAAAAGAAAACCTATTGTCCAACCTGCGTAAACCACATTCTTCGCAGCCTAGTACCCGCCTTGCATGGGACACCAAGGGCCGTCGGAATCCTCGGTGAGGATGACGGGGCCATCGGCGGTGATGGCCAAGGTGTTCTCGTAGTGGGCGGCCCAGCCCCCGTCATCGGTGACGACCGTCCAGCGGTTGGGGAGCACCATCGTGTCATATGAACCCATAACGATCATGGGCTCGATGGCAATTACCATGCCTACCTGTAGTTTTACGCCATGCCTGCGGCGACCGTAGTTGGGCACGCTCGGTTCCTCGTGCATGACGCGGCCCACGCCGTGACCCACATAGTCGCGCACCACGCCAAAACCGCTGCCCTCGGCAAGCTCTTGGACGGCTGCACCGATATCGCCCAGATGATTGCCGGGAACAGCCTGCTCGATGCCCGCTTTGAGGCAATCAAGCGTGCATTCGCAGAGCGCTCTGGCCTCTTCGGAGATAGAACCCACATAAAAAGTCCACGCATTATCCCCCACCCAGCCTGCCTTGGTGACGCCGGTATCGATGGAGATGATGTCGCCTTCCTGCAGCACGACGGACGGGGACGGGATGCCGTGGACGACCTCTTCGTTGCGCGATGAGCAGATGCTCCCGGGAAAGCCGCCGTAACCCTTGAAGGTGGGGACGCCGCGATGCAGGCGGATGAAGCCCTCGACGGCAGCATCGATCTCTGCCGTGGTGACACCGGGACGCACAAGGGCGCCGGCGCGGCGCAGGGCCGCTTTGGAAAGCGACCCTGCGATCTTCATTTCCTCGATATCTTGGGGGGTCTTGATCTTGATCATAGACCGAGCGCTTCTTTCACGCGCACGTACACCTCGTCGGGATCGCCCTGGCCATCGACCTCCACGAGCTTATCCTGGCCCTTGAAGTACTCGATGAGCGGGGCTGTCTTGGTGGCGTAGGTATCGAGGCGGGCCCCGATGGTATCGGGCTTGTCGTCATCGCGCTGGTACATCTCGCCACCGCAACGCGGGCACGCGCGCATGGTATCGATGCCGGTGAAACCGCACTCCTTGCAGGCACGGCGACGGGACAGGCGATCGACGATGATCGCAGGATCGACGGCCACGAGAAGGGCGGCGTCGAGGTTCTTATCCACATCGCGCAGCACCGCATCGAGGGTGACTGCCTGCGCGGTGTTGCGCGGATAGCCATCTAGGATGAAGCCGTTTTGGACATCGTCCGAACCAAGGCGCTCCTTGAGGAGCGAGAGCACCAGATCGTCGGGGACGAGCTGGCCCGCATCCATGTAGCCCTTCGCCTCGAGGCCGAGGGAAGAGCCTGCAGCGATCGCAGCGCGCAGCAGGTCTCCGGTGGAGATGTGCGCGAGACCGAATTCGGCAGTGAGCTTCTGGGCCTGCGTGCCCTTGCCCGCACCGGGTGCGCCGAGCAAAACGATGTTCATATCCGACTCTCCCCTCTCTAAGCTGCCATTACTTGAAGAAATCGTCGTAGTTGTTCATCTTGAGCTGGCTTTCGATGGACGAGAGCGTGTCCATGGCGACGCCGACCATGATGAGGATGGACGTGCCTCCGAAGGCCTGCACAAGCTGATTGCCGGTGAACCAGAAGATGATCGAGGGGATCACGGAGAGGGCGGCCATGAAAAGGGCGCCCGGCAGCGTGATGTGCTCGATCGTGCTCTTGATATAGGCGACCGTCGCCTGTCCGGGACGGATGCCCGGGATGAAGCCGCCCTGCGTGCGGAGCTGGTCGGCCGTCTCTTCGGGATTGAACACCATGGAGGTGTAGAAGTACGCGAAGAAGACGATGAGCACGACGGACAGGATCCAGTTGACCCAACCGCCCGTGAGCGAACCCGCGAAGGCCTGTACCCAAGCGACATTGGGGAAGAAGACCGAGAGCTGCGCCGGGAAGTAGAGGATGGCGCTCGCGAAGATGATGGGGATGACGCCGGCGGTATTGACCTTGATAGGCAGATAGGTCGACTGTCCTCCCATCATCTGGCGTCCGACAACGCGCTTTGCGTACTGCACCGGGATGCGCCTCTGCCCGCGCTCGATGAAGATGATGAGCGGGATGATGGCGATGATCACCAAGAAGGTGATGGCGGTGAGCACAACGTTTCCGGTGCCCGTGACAGACGAGATGAGGGCAGTGGGCAGACCGCTCATGATGTTGGAGAAGATGATGAGCGACATGCCGTTGCCCACACCGCGTTGGGTCATGACCTCGCCGAGCCACATGATGAGGATGGCGCCGACGACCATGGTGAAGACTACGATGATGGCGTGCACGACCTCGGGGACACCCGTGGCAGCGAAGGTGACGCCATAGCTCCTGAACAGGAAGAAGTAGCCGATGGCGTTGACCGTGGCAAGCGCGATGGTGATATAGCGGTTGTACTGGGTGATCCTGCGACGTCCGGCCTCACCCTCCTTGGCGAGCTCGCCAAGGGAGGGAATGACCGCCTGCATCATCTGCATGATGATCTCGGCTGTGATGTAGGGCATGATGCCGAGGCTGAAGACCGACATACGCGAGAGCGCACCGCCGGAGAACAGGTTCAGCACCGCGAGAGGTCCGCTCGAAGCAAGGCCTGTCTGATACGCAGCGAGCATCGCCTGGAAAGGCGCGCCCGGTACGGGCAGGTATGCACCGAAGCGGTACAGCAGGAGGATGCCTGCCGTAAGCAGGATCTTCCGACGCAGTTCCGGAAGACGGAACGCGTTTGCAAGTCCTTTTAGCACGCCTCTTCAACCTTTCCGCCGGCTGCCTCGATCTTTGTGCGAGCAGAGGCAGAGACCTTGTCTACGCGCACGGTAAGCTTCTTGGTGAGCTCGCCGTCGCCCAGAACCTTGACGGGGATGAACTCTGCCTTGATGACGCCCTTCTCCACAAGGGAGGCGCCGTCGACGACATCGCCGTCGGCATAGAGGTTCTCAAGACGGGAGACATTGACGGGTGCATACTCCACACGGCTGCGGTTGGTGAAGCCGGGGAGCTTGGGCAGGCGCATGGCGAGCGGCTGCTGGCCACCCTCGAAGCCGACGCCCTTACCACCGCCGGAACGGGAAAGCTGGCCCTTGCTGCCACGGCCTGCCGTGGTGCCATGGCCGGAGGAGTTGCCGCGGCCGATGCGCTTGCGGTTCTTGGTTGAGCCCTCAGCGGGGCGAAGATCGTTGAGCTGCATGTGGGTACCTCTACATCTCTTCAACTTCGACAAGATGCTTGATCTTGAAGATCATGCCGCGGATGCTGTCATTATCGGGCTGCTCGACCGTGTCGCCTATCCTGCGCAGGCCGAGCGCCTTGGCGGTAGCGGTCTGGTCCTTCTTGACGGACGCGGAGGCGCTACGCACGAGTTTGATCTTGAGTGTATCGGCCATCTCCTACTTCTCCTTCCCGACGAACATCTCCGAGACGGTCATGCCGCGGCGGGCGGCGGCGTCCTCGGGGCTGGAGAGCTGCTTCAGGCCCTCGGCGGCAGCCTTGATGATGTTGAGGGCGTTGTTGGTGCCGAGGGACTTGGAGAGGACGTTGGTGATGCCGGCGAGCTCGAAGAGCGGGCGGACGGGGCCGCCGGCGATGACGCCGGTACCCTCGACAGCGGGCATGATGAGGACGCGGCCGGCACCGAAGCGGCCCTCGATGGTATGGGGGACGGTGCCTCCCTCGGCGATAGGTACGTGGAACATGTTCTTCTTGGCGTCGTCGACGGCCTTCTGGATAGCCAGAGGAACCTCGGTGGACTTGCCCATGCCGAGACCGACGGTGCCCTTGCCATCGCCTACGGCGACAAGGGCCACGAGGCTCATGCGACGGCCGCCCTTCACGACCTTGGAAACGCGGTGGATGTAGACGACGCGCTCCTGGAGGTCGCTCTCCTGCTGACGTGCTTGCTGCTTACGTTCACGAGGCATGCTAACCCCTCCTTAGAAGTTCAGGCCCGCATTGCGGGCGCCGTCTGCCAGTGCCTTCACGCGACCGTGATAGATGCGGCCGCCGCGGTCGAATGTGACCGTGGAGACGCCCTTCTCGATAGCGCGCTTTGCAACGAGCTCGCCGACGAACTCGGCGGCCTCCTTGTTGGAGCCGAGCTTGCCGGTGGCCCTGAATTCGGGATCGAGTGTGGAAGCCGAGCAGATGGTCCTTGCGTCGGCGTCATCGATGACCTGAGCGTAGATGTTCGAATTGGTGCGATGCACCGAGAGGCGCGGGCGCTCAGCCGTGCCGAAGATCTTGGCGCGGACGCGGCGCTGGCGGCGCTTGAGCCCGGCCTTCTTCTTCTGCAACCTATCCATTCATATCTCCTTAATCCTTGCCACCACCTGACGGGGTGATGGTCTTTGCACGCCGGGGAGGCGTTACTTGGCGGCCTTACCGAGTTTGCGGCGGATATGCTCGCCCTCGTAGTGGATGCCCTTGCCCTTGTAGGGCTCGGGGGGGCGGATCTTGCGGATCTCGGCGGCAACCTGGCCGACCTGCTCCTTGGAGATGCCCTTGACGGTGATGTGGGTGTTATCGGGAACCTCGAACGTGATGTTCTCGGGAGCCTTGTAGAGGATGGGGTGGCTGTAGCCGAGCGAGAGATCGAGGTCGGAACCCCTGAGCACGACGCGGTAACCGACGCCGGTCATCTCGAGCTTCTTCTCGAAGCCCTCGGAAACGCCCAAGACCATGTTCTGGATGAGCGTGCGGGTGAGGCCCTGCTGGGCGTTGGAATCGGCAACGCCTTCGATGAGGTCGACCGTGATCTGGCCGTCCTCGAGGGTGAGGGTGGTGCTGGGGGTGAAGGTGCGCTCGAGCGTGCCCTTCGGACCGCTGATCTTCACGGTATGTCCGTCGACCTCAGCGGTGACGCCGGCGGGAACGAGGACAGGATGCTTACCGATACGGGACATGCGCTTGTCTCCTTTCTTCTCGCCGAGAATTACCAGACGTAGGCGATGATCTCGCCGCCGATGCCCGTCTTGCGAGCGTCGCGGTCGCACATCATGCCCTTGGATGTGGATACGATAGCGGTGCCGATGCCGCCGAGCACGCGCGGAAGATTCGCTGCGGCGCGGTAGATGCGAAGGCCCGGCTTGGAGATGCGGCGGATGCCCTTGATGACCTTGGCACCGCGGTTGCCGTACTTGAGGGTGATGTGAAGGGTTTTCTGGGGCGTGGTGTCCTCCACCTCGTACCCCGCGATATAACCCTCCTCGCACATGACGCGGGCGATCTCGACGAGAACCTTGCTCGAGGGCATGGACACCTCGGACTTGTTCGCCGAGTTCGCGTTTCTGATGCGCGTCAGCATGTCAGAAATGGGATCGGTGATTTTCATTGATCCTTCTTCTCCTTCGGTCGTGATGAACCTGCGCGTCCGGTTCGCGTGCACCCGTGGCGCAAACGCCTCGACGCGAGAGCTCCCGTTGAACTGGATTACCAGCTGGCTTTGCGGATGCCGGGAAGCTCGCCTTTGCTCGCTAGCTCGCGGAAGCACACGCGGCAGAGCCCGAACTTGCGATAGACGGAGTGGGGACGCCCACAGCGCTGGCAACGGTTCTGCGTGCGAGTGGAAAACTTCGGCTCGCGCGATGCCTTGACGATCATCGATGTCTTAGCCACAAATCCTCCTTACCTTGCTTTCTCGCGGTCCCGTGGGACCTTGCGAACGAATCCTATCTACTCGGCCCTGAACGGGAAGTGGAAGGCCTCGAGCAGCGCCTTGCCCTCTTCGTCGCTCTGGGCGGAGGTGACGATGGTGATGTCCATGCCACGGGTGTGGTCGATCTTGTCGTAGTCGATCTCGGGGAAGATCAGCTGCTCGGTGACACCCATGGAGAAGTTGCCGCGCCCGTCGAAGCTCTTGGGCGAGACGCCGCGGAAGTCGCGGATACGGGGGATCGCGATGGCGATGAGGCGGTCGAGGAACTCCCACATACGGTCGCCGCGCAGGGTGACCTTGGCGCCGATGGCCATGCCGGCACGCAGCTTGAAGGTTGCGATGGACTTGCGGGCATGGGTCACGAGGGGCTTCTGGCCGGTGATAACCGTGAGATCGGCGACGGCGGCGTCGATGACCTTGGAGTCTTGGGCGGCCTCGCCGACGCCCATGTTGACGACGATCTTCTCGAACTTGGGGATCTGGTTGACGTTGGTGTAGCCGAACTTCTTCATCAGCTCGTCGCGCACGGTGGCGTAGTAGTATTCCTTCAGGCGCGGGGTAGCGCTCTTGGAAACCTCTGCAGTGGCCTGAGCCTCTTTCTTTGCCATGTTCTTCTCCTTAACTCTTGGTGGTTTACGTGCGGGGATGTTGCCTCGCACCACCCGGGGTTGGCTGACCCGGGAGCCATAGCGCACCTTCATGCAGAAACTGCCTCTACAGAAAGGCGCGGTTTTCAATGATAGACCTATGCGGATGGCATTTCCAGCGAATATTTGGATTTGTGCAGGAAATTTGCGGGATCTCAGAGGATGGCCATCTCCGTTGCCGGACAACAGGCCTGCCGACGCTTGCTACACTGGTAGGCGGCTCGTGAACGGATTCGATCGAGAAAGATGCAGGATATGGCAAAGCTCTACTTCCGCTACGGCGCGATGGGCAGCTCGAAGACGGCGAATGCCCTGATGGTGGCCCACAATTACCGTGAGAAGGGCCAGAGGGCCCTGCTTGCGAAGCCCATCGTCGATAACCGCGACGGCGAGGGTGTCATGGTGTCGCGCATGGGTCTCAGCCATCCGTGCATCTCGGTCGAGAAGCTCATGCGGATGGCCGATGACGAGCTGCGTGCCTACGACTGCATCATCATCGATGAGGCGCAGTTTTGCATCAAGGAGCACGTCGAGCGCTTCACCGATATCGTCGACGTGCTGGGGATTCCCGTCATCGCCTACGGCCTGCGCACCGACTTCCAACGCAAGCTCTTCCCCGGCTCTATGTGGCTTCTGGCATGGGCCGACAAGATCGAGGAAGTCAAGACCGTATGTTGGTGCGGGAAGGCCGCTACCTGCAACGCGCGCTTCGATGGCAAGGGCCGCATGATCACCCAGGGCGAGCAGGTCGTGCTGGGCGCCAACGACAGCTACACCGCCGTCTGCCGCAAGCACCACAAGCTGGGGCAGATCGGTGATCCGCTCTCCGTCCTCTAGGCGATCGCGATGGCAGATGCGGACAGGCGCGACAAGGCCGAGCTGATCGACAGCTGGTGCTGGCGTTTCGCCAGCGAGGAGGACCGCCGCTACCATGACAGCGAATGGGGCGTTCCCGTGCACGACGATCGGCAGATGTTCGAGCACCTCTCGCTCGAGTGCCTCCAATGCGGCCTCTCGTGGAACACCATCCTTCTGAAGCGACCCGCTATCCGCGCGTGCTTTGCGAACTTCGACATCGATGCCGTCGCCGCCTTGGGCGAGCAGGACGTGGCACGCATCCTCGAGGCGCCCGGAATGCTGCGCTCGCCGCGCAAGATCCGTGCCATCATCGGCAACGCGGCCGCAGCGCAGCGTCTCCGCGCAGAGTTCGGCTCGCTCTGCGCGTATTTCTGGAGCTGGACCGATGGCAAGACCATCCTCTACCACGGCCACCAGAAGGGCGGTCTCCCGACGAGGAACGGACTTTCCGAGCGCATCGCGCGCGACCTCAAGACCAGGGGCTTCTCGTATGTGGGACCAGTGAACATCTACGCGCATCTGCAAGCCTGCGGCATCATCTGCGATCATGCCGAGCAGTGCCCGCGCTACGCCTTCATCACCGAGCGCTTTCCCTGCGTGCGCAAGCGCTGCGACCACGAGGGGTAGGGGCCTGCCTCACGCGAGGATCCCATCGAGGATGGGAAAGACCTCCTCGAGATCGGCATAGGGGTGGATGCTGTAGTAGGGATTGCCCGTCAGCATGGCTGAGAGCTGGGTCTTCGTGCTGTCGTAGAAGATATGGCAGGGTATGTTGAAACGCTCCGCATAGGCGAGCTCGTAGCCCACGCCGAGCGACGGGCAGGTGCATTCCGCGACGAGCACATCGCTTTCGCGCAGCCATGCGGTGTCTTGATCGTAGATGAGGGCGTCTCCGGCGCGTCCCTGCTCGGATACGCTTAGGTCGGACTTGCCCACATGCTCGGTCAGCACCTCGTCGGTTCTCCGGATGTAGGCGATGATGCGCTGGTAGACCGCGCTATCCACGCGCCCGCCGCGAATCGATCCGGCGAAGTAGACCTTCTTGTCCATGGCCGCCTCCCTTATCCCGCACGCCTGTATTGTAGGGCATGGCACCAAAACGCCCCGTGACAGGGGGACAGGTCATTTGTCACGAAGCGGTAAGACATCCTTCGGGATAATGGGGATCAGTTTATTATCGACAAGCATCTTTGTGTATATCGAAATCGGGTTTTGATATACACAACGCCTTTTATGTGTAAAAAACTATACACAAGCTAATCAATGAATCTGAGCAGTTCCGGGAAGATCATGATCGACGACCTGCGCCCCTTCTGCTCTTCGAGTATGTGAAGAGCCCCCATGTCCTTCTCTAGAATCCTTAACATGCTCCTAACTGTTTGCGGGCCTACATCCGGAATACCGTTTACGAATTCTGAAGTTCTGAATATTGCAGCGGAGAATAGCCTATCGACCACTTCGTGAGCATGAGCAGAGCCGCTCTGCTCGGCGAGTTCTCTTTTTAGACGCCTGTTCAGGTCGTACATCCCTCGGGCACGATCCCGGTTCTGCTTTACTTGATCGGTAACAGCATGAAGAAAGAAGCGGCACCATCCGCTCCAGTCGCCCAGCGCAGAGACGCCGAGAAGATGGTCGCCATATTCGATATTATTCTGATCGAAGAAAGCGCTGAGGAAGAAGCAGGGGCTTGAGATGAGACCCTCCCTATGCATCATAAGGGGGATGATAATCCTGCCCTGCGGTTCCACGAGTTGAGACACACAGGCCAGTTTGCCCATTGCCAACGGTGTACCCGTCCCCACGATTGCGAAAAGGTTGGGACGCTCGAAGGTATCCACGACCTATGATTTCTACTCTCACAGCCTCGATGAGGAGGACAAGAAGGTGGGCGAGTTGTTCGGCGAGATTGCGACTAAATCGCGCCTGAAGCCCGTGTCATAGACGGCATTTCAGAGCCATTCTGAACCACGGCGATCACCTCCCCCTCGGGGCCGGCGACCCGGACGATCACCATCCTAGGGGGAGGGGCTCCCGTCGCATGGCACCTTACGCCCTCCACCCGCACAGCGGGTGGGTTTCTGATGCCGCGCGTACCGCGCGGCACAGGCTAAAGCCTTAACGAAAACAGCTCAGGGGCAAACATAGCCTCTGAGCTGGTCTTTTCTGGTGCCCCCGAACAGATTCGAACTGCTGACACCCGCTTTAGGAGAGCGGTGCTCTATCCCCTGAGCTACGAGGGCGTAATGTGGTGCCATTCTAGCACCGGAGGAAACGCGCTGCTACTTCTTCCCCTTCTTGGCGGCCTTGCGCTCGAGTTCGGCTTTGCGCTCGCGGGCGAAGAGCTCGGCGATTTTCTTCTGCGACATGCCTTGGAGTTTCTTCTCGGTCTCCTTGCGGATGGGACGTCGTGCGATCCAATCGAACACGAAGCTCGAGATGATGAAGGCGTAGGCCACGACGAGCGACACGACGGACACGATATCGCGCGTGGAGACGCCACCATCGCCGGTCGTCGGGGAAACGAACGTGACGGCAAGCGAGACGAGCGTGGCAGCGAAGCCGATGCCTATGAGGATCCACCAGACACGCTCGGTCTTCTTGTACTTGGGATTCTGGTTGAGCAACAGCTGGAAAGCTTGGTTCTTGTAGTCCTCCTCCTCACGCTCCTTACGGCGCTGTGCACGCGCGGCCTCCTTCTGCTCCTTGGTCTTCTTGGCACCCGGAAGCGAGGCAGCGGCTTTCTTGCTGCTCTTGCTGACGGTGCGGACCGACGCAGCTTTCTCGCGCGTAGGCTTGGCGTTGGCCGTGGATCTCCTAGATGCGCCTTTCTTAGCGGGAGCAGCCTCGGGTTTTGCCGAACTCGACTGGGATGCCTCGCTGCGGGCCCCTTCAAGTGTTTTGCGTAGTGACATGCTTACAGCTCCTTTTTGGGGACGAACGTCTGGCCGGTGATGATCTCGAACGCCTCTTGATAGCGCTTGGACGTGCCCTCGATGACCTGGGAGGGCAGATGCGGGGGCTCGCCTGCCATATTCCAGTTGGCGAGCAGCCAGTCGCGTACATACTGCTTGTCGTAGCTGGGCTGGGTCTGTCCGGCAACATAACCGTCCGCAGGCCAGAAGCGGCTGGAATCGGGTGTGAGGCATTCGTCGATGAGGGTGAGCTCGCCATCGATGAGGCCGAACTCGAATTTGGTATCGGCGATGATGATGCCTTGGCTGAGAGCATAATCGGACGCAGCGGCATAGATAGCGAGCGATGCATCGCGCAGCTTGGCGGCAATCTCGGAGCCCACGATCTCGACCATGCGCTCGTAGCTGATGTTCTCGTCATGCAAGCCGAGCTCGGCTTTGGTGGACGGGGTGAAGATGGGCTCGGGAATCTGCGAGGCCTCGACGAGACCTTCGGGGAGCTTGATGCCGCACACCGTGCCATCGACGTCGTAGGTCTTCTTACCGGAACCGGTGAGGTAGCCGCGCACGATGCACTCCACGGGTAGGGCCTGCGCTTTTTTGACGAGCATCGAACGACCGGTGAGGTAGTCCGCATAGGACGCGAACTTCTCGGGAAAGTCGGCGGTATCGGTGGAGATCATGTGGTTGGGCATGAGGTCGGCAAAGCGCTTGAACCAGAATTCGGAGATGCGCGTCAGGATCTCTCCCTTGTAGGGAATCTCGTCGGGGAGGATGTAGTCGAACGCCGAAATGCGGTCGCTCACGACGAGCAGCAGGCTGTCGCCGCAGTCGTAGATGTCGCGGACCTTGCCGCGGCTGTCGGGACGAAGCTCCTCTGCTGCCACCATAGGCCCCTTGAACGTAGTGAATAGGCATAACAAGTTGATTATAGAGGATGGCAGGTGCTGCGGGGCCGATGGCTTGCGAGCGTTTCCGAGCTGTCATTCCTCTCGGAACGCACGATTGCGGTGATCGCGAATACCGCAGTTTTCAGAGGCGAGAAGAACTGCGGTGATCGTGAAGCCGCAGGTAGGAGGCGCGCCGCCTTCCATCGGAGGGGACCGGAATTGCGGTGATCGCGAATACCGCAGAATCCCCAGCCGTCGGAATTGCGGTGATCGCGAATACCGCAACTTGGTAGTTTCCGTGAAGGCCTGGACGGACGCGATTCAGTGCAAACCCAGCAAAGAACCTCAACTTCATACCATCTAACTGAGGCTCCACAACACGTGTGCAGTTTCGTGACAGCCGCATGCACGCTGGCGGCAAGCCACCCGACTGATACGTCTGCTATGGTCGTCTTCCCCCGCAAAAGGAGACCGGAGCATGCATGCCATCATCTGCCATAAGAGCGCCCTAGCATTTCTCGACAAATGCTCTCGGTTGGTTCCTCCGCCCGGCTACAGGATGAAGCTCATGAAATTCGACCAAGGCGAGCTTACGCGCTGGGCATGCACGAAGCACCAGCTTGCCTCGTTCGACCTCGACCGATTTGAGCGGCCCGGCATGCCCCTCGACATCCTCATCCCCTCCTACTCCCATCTCCACAATCCTAAAAACATCAAGCTGCACGGCGTCGGCGGCATATTACCGGAAGGCTCCCTGCTCGATGCCGGCGCGGGAGTGCTAGTCTGCTCTGCACCGCTCGCCTTTGTGCAAATTTGCCGTAACACCCCGCTCGACCGCTGCATCAAGCTCGGCTGCTTCATATGCGGCGCGTATTCTCTGGAACCCAGCGCAAAGAGCGGTACGGTGAAGCGGCATCCCCTGGCAACGCCTGAAGAGCTCAATGACTTCGTGATTCAAGCCGGACACCTGCGCGGCTCGCGTAAGGCAGCAGCCGCGCTTCCCTGGATCCACAGCGGATCGGCGTCTCCGCAGGAAACGAATCTCGCGCTTCCCTTCTACCTGCCAGCACGCATGGGCGGCTATGGCTTCGCTCCGCCCCTGATGAACTACAAGATTCCCCTCGACGAGGATGAGCGGGCCATCGAAGGCTCGCTCAACGTGAAGATCGACGTATATTGGCCTGATCAGAAAATCGGCTTCGAGTACAACAGCTATTCCGAGCACAGCGAGGCCAAGAAGATCGGAGAAGACGAGCGGCGCTCCCTCGTGCTGCATAAGAAGAGCATCCACGTCGAGCTCGTCACCAATGAGCAACTCCAGGATAGCAGGCAGATGGATATCCTCGCGCAGATGCTTGACGAGTACGGGATTCCGCGCATCTCGTAGCGCTTTTTTGAAACTGCGGTGATCGCGAATACCGCAGTTTTCAGGGGCGAGAAGAACTGCGGTGATCGTGAAGCCGCAGGTAGGAGGCGCGCCGCCTTCCATCGGAGGGGACCGGAATTGCGGTGATCGCGAATACCGCAGAATCCCCAGCCGTCGGAATTGCGGTGATCGCGAATACCGCAGGCCGAACGGCTGGCATCTACTTCTCGCGGTCGCGGCTCTGCCTGCGCCTGCGATTGAGGGGGATGCGCAACGTGAATGTGGTGCCCTTGCCAAGCTCGGACTCCACAGCGATGGTGCCGTTATGGCGCTCGATGATCTCCTTGGTAAGCGAGAGGCCCACCCCGAGACCGCCCGACTCCAGCTCGCGGCTGGCATCCGAGCGCCAGAAGCGCGAGAAGGTGCGCGGGATATCCTCGCTCGCAATGCCAATACCGGTGTCCTTGACCGAGATAAGCGCCTCCTGGCGCTCGGAGGAGACCGTCACCACGACCCAGCCATCCTCCCTGGTGTAGCGCATGGCATTGGAGAGCAGGTTGACGATAGCCTCGCTGATCATGTCGGGGTTGATGTCGGCATAGAGCTCGCCATCGCGCGTCTCATCGGAGAAGCGCAGGTGCAGGCCCTTCTCGTGGAAGAGCTGATGCTGCGTCGAGACGAGGCTGGAAACCATATAGATCAGGTCGGTACGCTCGGTCTCGAGCTGATTGGTGCCGTTCTCGATGCGCGAGAGGTGCAGCATGGCATCGACCAGCTTGGAAAGCCGTCTGACCTCGGTGGCAACGGTCTCGAAATGCTCGTCATCGGCAGGGAGGACGCCATCCTGCATGGCCTCGACCGTTGCCTGCATGGCCATGAGCGGGGTGCGCAGCTCGTGGGCGACATCGGAGGTGAGACGGTGCTCCAGCTTGATATCGCGCTCGAGCGAGGTCGCCATCTCGTCGAAGGTCTCGCCAAGACGGCCGATCTCATCGTCGCCGGAAAGACCGGTGCGCGCGGTGAGATCTCCGTTGCGGATCTGGGCAGCCGTGGAGGTGATGCGCTTGAGGGGCTTGGTGAGGGCACGCGAGACGATCCAGCCGATAAGGCAGGCGAGCGCGATGGCCACGACCGCCGCCCAGAGAATGGCGCGATAGGAGTTGGTGCGGAATGCCGCATCGCTCTTGGTGAGAAGCGCATCGGAACCGAAGGCCCAAAGGCGGACCGACCCCACGACCCTGCCATCGGCGTCGAGCACATTCGCCGAGACGATCGCATCCGAGCTCGTAGGCATGAGCGAGACCTCTGAGCTGGGGTGATGATCTTCATCCCGCGCGAGGCCTGCGATACGGCTCGTGATAGCCCATGTGTCGTCGTACAGGATCTCCCCCCGAACATCGATGAGCTGCACGCCGATATCGTCGGAGATGGATGATGCGGCGGAGGCGGCGGAGATGACCTCGGGCGTCCATGCCTCCACCTCGATGTAGCGGCGCGAGACGGCATCCGCCGTGGACTCGGCGATGCGCCGCATATTCTCACGCGTGTAGGTCTGGAACTGGCCCTCCCATACGAAGGAGAGCATCATGACGAGTATTACCGCCGTCATGACCGCCGTCATGGCAAACGACAGGGTCAGGCGCGTGGAGTAGCGCAACGTTGCTTTGGGGGCGGGCTTGATGGTGTTATATGAGCCGCGAGCGGAGACGGGAGATTTCCCGGTCTCCGCCGCATGGGAATCGACGTCTGTAGGAAAACCCCTCGACACGTAGGCGCCTTACTCGGCGGCCGCGCCCGACTTCTCGGGAGCCTCGAAGCGGTACCCCACACCATGGACGGTGTAGAGCCAGCGCGGGTTGCGCGGATCGTCGCCCAGCTTGGCGCGGAGGTTCTTGACATGGGAGTCGATGGTGCGCTCGTAGCCTTCGAAGTCGTAGCCGAGGACCTTCTCGACGAGCTCCATGCGCGTGTAGACGCGACCTGGATAGCGCGCGAGCGTGGTGAGGAGCTTGAACTCGGAGGCGGTGAGATCGACCTCGGAGCTCTCGACCGTGATCTTGTGGCCGGAGATGTCGATCACGAGGTCGTCGAAGTCGAGCACCTCGAGTGCCGGCTCGCTCTCGGTGTGGGCGCGTCGCAGCAGGGCGCGTACGCGGGCCACAAGCTCGCGCGGCGAGAAGGGCTTGATGAGGTAATCGTCGGCACCGAGCTCGAGGCCGATGATGCGATCCTCGACCTCGCCCTTTGCGGTCAGCATGATGATGGGGACGTTGGAAGTCTCGCGGATGGAACGGCAGACACGCTCGCCCGACAGCTTGGGCAACATGAGATCGAGGATGACCAGATCGAAGCTGTGCTTCTCGAACTCCTCGACCGCACTCTGGCCATCGCCTACGCCGCGCACGATATAGTTCTCGCGCTCAAGGTAGGCCGCAACGGCGTCGCGGATGGTCTTCTCGTCCTCGACCAGCAGGATCTTCTTCTCATCTGAAGCCATTCAGGCCTCCTTCTCTATGTTTGCAGGGGCAGGCGCCCCCTTTGCATGCGCATACCTACGGATAGTTTACCCCAGTTATGAAGCTTGATCACCTGTCTGCGGGACGAATGTGCGTACGATCACCTTGGAAGGATAGCCCGTCTTCTCGTCCTTGACGGTCGCATAGGTCACGAAGGAATCGCTGATCTCGCCGACGCGCGCCGGGAACTCTCCGTAATCGACCGAGCGGTCGATGGCCGAGAGGAAGCCGTAGGTACGCGTGCGCACGTTCAGGGTGAAGTAGGATGCGCGGCTCTTGATGATGAAGAGGCTTCCGCGACCGCAGGCACCGTCGGCAGGCTCACGCCAAAAGCAGGTGATCTTGCCATCGTCGCCCGTGATGAAGGTTCCCATCTGGCCGAGAAGCCCACCCGATTCGTAGGATGCCTCGACCGAGACGATGAAGCGGTTGCCCACGCGGGAGGCAGCCATGGGGCGCACGCTCTCGGGCATGACGAGCTGGTCGATGATGGTCTCGAGGTTATCGCTGAGCGAATAGCAGGTGATGCCGTAGTAGACGCCCTCGTCGGCGCGTACGCGCGGGGTGAGGGTAACGGTGGTGCCGCTGGAAACGGGTCCTGTGGCAAAACGTCCGGGCGATTCGACCACGGCTTGGGCGTCGCTCCTGCCCACGTCCCAGAGATAGCAGAAGGAGTGCTCGGAGGTCTTGTTGCCCGCAAGCGAGGGCTGGACCTGCCAGAGCACGCGCTGCCCGGCACAGCAGAACGCAGGCGGATCCCAGTCCTTGTCGCCTTGGGCCAGAAGAGAGGTCGTGCCCATGAGCGAACCGGCCGAGAAGCGCGCCCCGTACAGCGACCACGCGCGGCTGATCATATCGAGCTCGACCCAGGCGAACGCATCGTTGCTGCAGCGCACGTCGTAGATGACGTTGGTAGGCGTGACGGTGAGCGGCTGGGGAACCACTTCGATGAGCGTGCCCGACGCAAGCGAGAGAACCGACGCCTTGACCATGGGCATGGCCGCCGCACCCGCTGTCATGGCGGGGATCCAGTTGCCCTCGGAGGGCAGCAGGATGTTGCCGAGCGGCAGCTCGAAGGTATCGCCGAGGGTGAGCTCGAGGTCCTTGTACTCGTAGGTCTCGAGTGCGTCGACGCCGTCCTCCTCGGGAATGATCGTGGGGTCGGGCGTGGCTTTTGAGGAGCTTGCGGGATTGGTGCAGCCGGGCAGCAGCGTCACCGCCGCAGCAGCTATACCTGCTGCGGCGCTGCCTTTGAGGAAGGAACGGCGTGTGACGCCCCGGGCTGCCATGCTAGGACACCGCCGCCGCATCGAAGAGCGCGGCGCGGATGGCCTGCGGGAACGTCCCATATCGTTGGAAGCCGCATACGATCATGATTCCCCCTCCCCGTGCGCTCACGCAAAGCTCAAGGTATCGAGGCGATCGAACATGATGCTCGAACGGCTGAGGAAGCTGCGCGGATCGAAGATGGCATCGAGCTGGGCGGCATCGAGCGTGCAGGCGGGATCCGCCTCGAGGCGCTCGCGGAACGTCGGCCCCGAAACGCCCTGCTGGATATCGGCCCAGACGGCCATCGCGTTCCGCTGCACGACCTGATAGGCATCCTCGCGCGTGATACCGGTATCGACGAGCGCGAGCAGGGCCTTCGACGAGAAGAGCATGCCGCGGGTCTTGTTGAGGTTGGCCATCATCTGAGCCGGGTAGAGCACCATGCCGTCGAGCAAGAACTCGAGCTTGGAGAGCATGTGGTCGAGGGCGATGAAGCTATCCGCCTGAGCGACGCGCTCGGCCGAGGAGTGGCTGATATCGCGCTCGTGCCAAAGGGCCACGTTGTCGAAGGCAACCTGCGCGTTGGCCTTGACCACGCGGGCGAGGCCGCAGATCTTCTCGCAGGTGATGGGATTGCGCTTGTGGGGCATGGCCGAGCTGCCCTTCTGGCCCTTTTTGAACGGCTCCTCGGCCTCGAGGGTGTCGGTCTTCTGGAGGGCGCGCATCTCGGTGGCGATACGCTCGCACGTGGCCGCCGTGGTGGCAAGGACTCCGGCAAGGTAGGCATGGTGGTCGCGGGAGATGACCTGCGTGGAGAGCGGATCGCGCACGAGGCCGAGATGGTTGCAGACATACTCCTCGACGAAGGGATCGATGGAGGAGTAGGTTCCCACTGCGCCCGAGATGGCACCGTAGGCCACGTTGGCGCGGGCGTCCACGAGGCGGTCGTGGTCGCGCTTGAGCTCCCAAGCCCAGCTCGCGAACTTCATGCCGAAGGTCATGGGCTCGGCATGGATGCCGTGGGTGCGGCCCACGCAGAGTGTGTCGCGCTCCTCATAGGCGCGCCTCTTGGCGATCTCGGCGCAGGCGCGGGTGCGGCGGATGAGGATGTCGCATGCTTGGACGAGCTGATAGCACAGGGCCGTATCGCCGAGGTCGGTCGAGGTCATGCCGTAATGCACCCAGCGGCTCGGCTTGGGCTGATCGGCGGGCACATCGGCATCGATGTAGGAGCCCAGATTGGTGAGGAAGGCGACGACATCGTGGTTGGTGACGGCCTCGATGGCATCGACCTCGCCCTTATCGAAAGCGGCGTGGGCGCGGATCCACGCGGCTTCCTCGGACGTGATGCCGATCTTGCCGAGCTCTGCCTGCGCCTCGCAGGCGAGCACCTCGATCTCCTGCCAGACGGCGTACTTGTTCTCGAGCGAGAAGATGCGGCCCATCTCGGAACCGGTGTAGCGGTCGATCATGCGGGTTCCTTTCGCGTGGTTTGACCTCCCTATTCTAGCGCGTCGGGAAAAACAGTGCCCGCCATCGCGCCGGGCCCCAACAAATACCTCATTCCCCGTATCGGCAGCCGCATGCCGTCAGCATTATGCTAGGGTTGTGAGCTGCGATTTTCGGTAGTTGGGAAGTGCGGGGCGATCTTGTGCATACCTATTCTGATGAGCTGAGCAATACGGAGATCGAGACGGGCTCGCGCCTATCCAAGCGGCGTGAGAAACCCTCCAAGCTGCGGTTCTTCTTGCTGCTCAACCTTGGCCTCATCCTCACGGCGCTGGGCATCGTGCTCTTCAAGAGCCCCAACCGCTTCGCGCTCGGCGGCACATCGGGCCTCTCGATCATCCTCTCCACCTTGAATCCGGGCCTTCCCGTGAGTGCCGTCATGTGGATCGTGAACACTGCGCTCGTGGTGCTCGGCTTCATCTTCCTCGAGAAACGCGCCATCGGCTGGACGGTTTTCTCGTCGTTTGCGCTCTCGCTGTATGTGAGCCTCTTCGAATGGCTGATCCCGCTGAGCGCTCCGCTCACAGACGATACGCTCCTCGAGCTCATCTTCGCGGTCATGCTGCCCTCCATCGGCAGTGCGCTTGTGTTCAATATCGGCGCCTCCACGGGCGGTACCGATATCCTCGCGATGATCCTGCGCCGCCATACCTCGCTCGAGATCGGCAGGGCGCTTCTGTTCTGCGACACGGGCATCGTAGGCTGGGCGGTCGTGCTCTATGGCCCGCGCATAGGCCTCTACTGCATCCTCGGCCTCATAGCGAAGACGCTCGTGGTCGACCAGTTCATCGAGAACATCAACACGAGCAAGGTGGTCACCATCTTGGCGGACTACCCCGAGCCCATCATGGATTTCATCGTGAAGGAACTCCACCGCACGGCCACCAGACGCGATGAGCGCGGCGGATTCTCGGGCAAGAACTTCGAGGTCATCGTCTCGGTGCTCAATCGCCATGAGGCGGCGCGCCTGCGCAATTACGTGCATGCCACGCAGCCGGGCGCATTCATAACCATGGTGAGCAGCTCCGAGATCATCGGCAAGGGCTTCAGGAGCATATAGGAACAGGAATGCACAGCGGGGACGGTCCTTTCTGTGCATTCTTCCGAAATGCACAGAAAGGACCGTCCCCGCTGTGCATTCCCCGCTTGTGCGTGGCCGCTGCGCAGGGCGATTCTCTACGCGTATGCGTAGTCGGCTTCGAGCACCTCGCGAGCCTCTTCGAGCTGGATGAGCACCGCATCGAGCGCGGTGCCGCCATAGGTCGTGCGGGCATTTGCGATGCTTGCCGGGTCGAGCGACCCTACGATATCGTCCTCGAAGAGATCGCTTGCGGCACGGAAATCATCGAGCGAGAGGTCTTCGAGGCCGCAGTTGCGTTTCTCGCACTCGAGCACAAGCTGGCCCACTGCGGTATGGGCCTCGCGGAAGGGCATCCCCTTCTTGGCAAGGTAGTCGGCCACATCGGTTGCAGCGGTAAAGCCCTCGCGGGCAGCTGCAGCCATGCGGTCTTTGCGCACGCCCATCGTGGCGATCATGCCCTCCATCACCACAGAGCAGTCGAGCAGCGTATCGGCGGCGTCGATGGCACCCTCCTTGCACTCCTGCAGGTCCTTGTTGTAGGCAAGCGGCAGCCCCTTCATCGTGACGAGCAGGCTCACGAGATCGCCCACCACGCGGCCGGTCTTGCCGCGCGTGAGCTCGGCGAAGTCGGGGTTCTTCTTCTGGGGCATGATAGACGAGCCCGTGGACCAGGCGTCGGCAAGCGTGATGAAGCCGAACTCGCTCGATGACCAGAGCACGATCTCCTCGCAGAGGCGCGAGAGATGCATCATCGAGACCGCGCAGGCGTATTCGAGATCGAGCAGATAATCGCGATCGGACACCACATCGAGCGAGTTGGGGATCGTCATCGAGAAGTCCAAGAGCTCGGTCGTGCGCTCGCGGTCGAGCGGAAAGCTCGTTCCCGCAAGCGCCGCAGCGCCCAGCGGGTTCTCATCGGCGGCGTCGAATGCTGCCGCAAGCCGCGTGAAATCACGGGTGAGCATCCAGAAATAGGCCAGGAGATGATGCGAGAAGAGCACCGGCTGTGCATGCTGCAGATGCGTGTAGCCCGGCATCACCACATCAACGTGCTTCTCGGCCGCATCGAGCAGAACGTCGCGCAGAGCGCAATTCTCGCTGAGCAAGTCGTCAGCGAGTTCCTTGGCAAGCAGGCGTATATCGGTCGCAACTTGATCGTTGCGCGAACGGCCCGTATGCAGGCGCGCCCCCGCAGCACCGATATCGGCCGTGAGCGCGCGCTCGATGGCCATGTGGATATCCTCGTCGGCATTATCCCAGATAAACGTACCATTCTGGATCTGCTCGCGGATACGATCGAGACCCGCGTCGATGGCAGCGAAATCCTCCTCGGAGATGATGCCCTGCTCGGAGAGCATGCGGGCATGGGCGAGCGAGCCGTCGATGTCATGCTCGGCCATGACCTTATCCACCTCGAGCGATGCACCCCATTTGAGGGCGAACTCGCTGGTATCCTCCTCGAACCTGCCTGACCAGAGCGCCATGGTGACCTCCGTATGAAAAACGGCGCGCACGGTGGGCCGCGCGCGCCGACGTGTACGATGCAATCCTACCGCATGTCGGGCAGATAAGGGTTCCCTTTGCCCTAGCTGACGGGCTGAAGCCCCGAACCCGGACCCTGAATGCGCGACCAGGTGCGCGAGGGCAGGCTGTGAAGCTCGATGAAGCCGCGCGAGGCGCTATGGTCGAAGGTGTCGCCCTCGTCGTAAGTTGCCAGGTTGTAGTCATAGAGGCTGTAGTCGGAACGCAGGCCATCCACGAAGATGCCGCCCTTGCAGAGCTTGATACGCACGTCCCCACTGACGAACTGCTGCGTGTAGGCGTTGTATGCGTCGATGGCAAGGCGGTTCTGCGAGAACCACATGCCGCGGTAGACGAGCGAGGCCCACTCAACGTCGAGCTTTGCCTTCTGCTTGAGGGTCTCGGCGTCGAGGCAGAGCATCTCGAGCGCCTGATGGGCGGTGAGCAGGAGCAAGGCACCCGGACACTCGTAGCATTCGCGGCTCTTGATGCCCACGACGCGGTCCTCGATCATATCGATGCGCCCGTAGCCGTTTTTGCCAGCGATCTCGTTGGCTTCGAGGATGACGTCGAGAAGGCTCATCTCGATGCCGTTGACGGAGCAGGGGATGCCGCCCTTGAAGCCGATGATGACGGTCTCGGGATCGGAGGGACAGTCCTCGGGATTGGCCGTCATCGTCCAGATGTCGGCGGGAGGCGTGTTCCAAGTGTCCTCGAGCACACCGCATTCGATGGCGCGGCCCCAGAGGTTGTCGTCGATCGAGTAGGGCTTCTTGTGGGTGGTCGGCACGGGAACGCCGTGGGCCGCCGCCCACTCCATCTCGGAGTCGCGCGTGGTGAGATCCCATTCGCGGACGGGCGCGACGAGCTTGAGAGCGGGGTCGAGCGCTTGGATGGACGTCTCGAAACGCACCTGGTCGTTGCCCTTTCCGGTACAGCCGTGGGCTACGTAGGCCGCGCCGTATTCATGCGCGATATCGACGAGATGCTTGGAGATAAGCGGACGGGACAGGGCCGAGAGCAGCGGGTATATTCCCTCGTACTTGCCGTTGGCCCAAATGGCCTTCGATAGGATCTTCTCGGCGTACTCCTCGCGCATATCGATGGCCTCGGAGACGATAGCGCCCATATCGAGGGCCTTCTGCTTGATGGGGCCGAGGTCACGCTCGTCTTGGCCCACATTTCCGCAGATGGCGATGACATCCATGTCGCGCTCTACCTGCAGCCACTTCACGATGACCGACGTATCGAGACCGCCCGAATAGGCGAGAACGACCTTTTCCCTTGCCATGAGATGCACCTTCCATACGTTCTTTTTCGTGGATTCGAATCATACTCCATTTAATATGCAGCAATACAATTATTTTTAAAATGATTATACATGTAACATTTCTTTCAAGCCGAGGATGCCCCACGGGGGGGGTACTTATGGGTAATTCGGAGTTGTAGGAAAACCTGCGGCACTGCGTCCGATTTATCCAACCCCGTATCGGGGAATATGCTGCTTCCCCAGACTCCCGCCTACGAAATTGACCGCCCATCTTCCTATGATTCCAAATTGTCCATAAATACGCGCTCATCCTGCTACTGTACAGCTCATATCTCTCGTGAGCACGATCAGGGGGCGAGCCATCATGAAGCCAGTATTCCTTTCGGTCGACCGATCGCTTAAGTTCTGGCGCTCCGACGCCCCGTATTACAACGGGGAAGTGCAGACATCCCCGCTCGAATGTGTTTCGATGGACGGGTGCGCGCGCAGCATCCGCGACATCGAAGCATACCCCTCCGTGCTCGATGGGAGCGAAGAGCCGGTGGAGGTCCTCGTGCCTTCGAAGGCATATTGCTCGAAAACCTCACTGCTGGCCACGAGGGTAATCGAGTTCCCCCTGCCTCCGTATTCGTTTTGCCGGGCAAGCGGCAACGTGTATGTTTGCGCGCCA
Organism: Actinomycetes bacterium; assembly: GCA_029546925.1. Lineage (GTDB taxonomy): Bacteria > Actinomycetota > Coriobacteriia > Coriobacteriales > Atopobiaceae > RUG721. Next base: position 819 of record JAKPQM010000038.1, on the reverse strand, counting down.
ACGCTGCTCTTCTTGCTCGCGGCTTCCCGATACTCATTGCATGAGCTCATCGCTGTGGGACTCGAGCTCTGCGGCACGTATTCGCCCCGTGATGGCATGCCATCGAAAAGCGATCACGATGCCATCTGCGATGTTCAGACGCTGCGGGATTACGTAGCATCTATAACTGGCAACGTTCGCGGGATCCAGTTGGCTAGGCGTGCGCTCCAGTACATCGAGGATGGATCCGCCTCGCCGCGTGAAACGGATGCCTACATGATGTATTGCCTTCCATCGCACCTCGGGGGGTTCGGGCTGGATGGGGTCGGGCTCAATTCCCCTGTGGACACGAAGAAGCATGCACGGGCCATCACGAAGCTGCCCTATATCACCCCCGACCTCTTCTGGGAGAAGAGCGGGATCGCCTTGGAATATGAGAGCGACGAATGGCACAGCATCTATGCCTCGGGATATGTCCCCGAGGCCATGGCAAGGTTCGTCAACAAAACCAAGCTGATGAGCGATTCTGAGCGCCGGAGAACCTTCGAGGCGATGAAGATCACCTCTATCACACTGACCAACGGGGAGTTCGTTGATTTTGATGAGGCGGAGCGCATCGCCCGGCTTCTCACACGCAGGATGGGGAAACGGTACAACTCAAGCAGGAGGGTGTGGGTAAAGCGCACGAAACTGCACGGCTGGCTCAAGGTACCGGTCTTGGAGCGTGATCCGGGCTTTGCCCTCTAGGCGGCTGGGACCCCCTGCTGCAAGGGCACCTGAGAGCAATTTGGAGTTGTAGGAAGATTTTCCCGCAGATATCGCTGAACCGTCCGGAATCGC
>JAKPQM010000021.1 GCA_029546925.1 Actinomycetes bacterium | reverse complement strand
CAACTCCATCGAGGGCAAGCGCGGCATGCCTCGTCCGAGGCCCCCGTTCCCCGCGGTCAAGGGACTTTTCGACAAGCCCACGGTCATCAACAACGTGGAAACCCTCGCGAACATCCCCGACATCGTGGTAAACGGCGCGGACTGGTTCAGCGCCCTCGGCACCGCGACGAGCAAGGGCACCAAGGTGTTCGCGCTCTCCGGCAAGATCGCCCGCACGGGACTCGTCGAGGTCGCCATGGGCACCCGCATCCGCCAGATCATCTTCGACATCGGCGGCGGCATCATGGGCGGCAAGGCATACAAGGCGGTGCAGATCGGCGGCCCTTCTGGCGGCTGCATCCCCGTCCAGCACCTCGACATCGAGATCGATTACGAGTCGCTCAAGACCGTGGGCGCCATGATGGGGTCCGGCGGCATGGTGGTAATGGACGAGGACAACTGCATGGTTGACATCGCCAAGTTCTTCATGGATTTCATCCAGCGCGAGAGTTGCGGCAAATGCATTCCCTGCCGCGAGGGCACGAAGCGCATGCTCGAGATTCTCAAGCGCATCACCCGCGGACGCAAGAGCGAATCGAAGGCCGAGGCGCTCGAACGCTTCCAGGGCATGATGTACCTCGACCGACTCGCCACCACCATCCAGGACACGAGCCTCTGCGGTCTCGGCCAGACCGCGCCGAACCCGGTGCTCTCCACGCTCCGATGGTTCCGCGACGAGTACGAAGCCCACGTGTACGAGCGGAAATGCCCCGCGGGCGCATGCACCGAGCTTCTAGGCTATCGTATCGACACCGACAAATGCAGGGGCTGCACGCTCTGCGCCAAGAAGTGCCCGGTCGACGCCATCATGGGAACGGCGAAGAGCCCGCACTTCATCAACCCTGACCGGTGCATCAGTTGCGGCACATGCGCCGAGGTATGCCGGTTCGATGCGGTATGCGTGGAATGACGGCGAGAATTTCGGAACCGGCTCCGGAGCCGTCGTCCGGAGCCCTTCCGCACGATGACAATGGAGCGTGCTCTTTCCTTTCAAGGGGAACACTGTGATGCAGATACAAGTCAACAACCGAATGATCGAAGCGGAACCGGGTGAGACCATTCTCTCCGCGCTCCGCCGGGCCGGCATCAATGTGCCGACCCTCTGTTACATGGAGAACCTGCTCCCCACGGGAGCCTGCCGCATGTGTGTGGTCGAGGTCGAGGGGCAGCGGAACCTCGTGCCGAGTTGCGCCTTCCCGGTCGCGGAGGGGATGAAGATCCAGACCCATTCCCCGCGCGTGGTGCGCGCACGGAAGACCATCGTGGAACTGCTCCTCGCGAACCATCCCGACGACTGCCTCTTCTGCGTCCGGAACAACAACTGCGAACTCCAGTCTCTCTCCTCCGAACTCGGCATCGTCCAGCGCCGGTATTCCGGAGAAAAAAGCGATTACAACCAGGACATCTCCAGCCCCTCCATCGTACGCGATCCTTCCAAGTGCATCCTCTGCGGACGATGCGTCAGGGTCTGCGAGGAAGTGCAGGGAGTGT
>JAKPQM010000008.1 GCA_029546925.1 Actinomycetes bacterium | reverse complement strand
ATGGCCACCTCCACGCGCGAGAACTGCCTCGGCCAGGACTGTCCCGATCTGGCCCGGTGCTTCGTGGTGAAGGCGCGGCAGGCGGCACAGCGTGCCGACGTGGTCGTGATCAACCATCACCTGCTGTGCGCGGACCTGGCGCTGCGCGACGAAGGCGTGGCCGACCTGCTGCCGACCAGCGAAGTGATCGTGTTCGACGAGGCGCATCAGCTGCCCGAGGTCGCCACCCAGTTCTTCGGGTCGTCGGTGTCCACGCGCAAGCTCGGGCCCTTCTCGTTCCCGCGTCCGCGCATGCTCCTGCCGCTTTTCGTGATGTGGGGACTCTCCCTGCTCGTGGTTGTCTTCGAACGCGATTTGGGCAGCGCCCTGTTGTTCTATGCATTCTTCGTCATCATGCTCTACTCCGCGACGGGCCGTATGAGCTATGTTGCGGTGAGCATGGTGCTGCTCCTTGTGGGCGGGGTGCTCTGCTACTTCCTCTTCGGGCACGTGCGCACACGCATCTCCATCTGGATCGATCCGTGGGCGGATGCGCAGGGAGGCGGCTACCAGATCGTGCAGTCGCTCTACTCGCTTGCCGATGGCGATCTGGTCGGCACGGGTATCGGCAGGGGCCTGCCCACGCTGATCCCCATCGTCGAGAGCGACTTCATCTTCTCTGCCATCGGCGAGGAGATGGGCCTTCTCGGTGCCTCCGCCGTCATCATCCTGTTCATGGTCTTCACGGTGCGCGGGCTCGCTACGGCGGCGCGTGCCAAATCCGATGTTTCCGCATTCACCGCGATCGGGCTTACCTGCGCCATCGCGTTCCAAGCGTTCCTCATCATCGGCGGCGTCACCAAGCTGCTGCCGCTCACGGGCGTGACCTTGCCGTTCATGAGCCAAGGCGGCTCCTCTCTGCTGTCGAGCTTCATTGCGGTGGGTCTGCTGCTGCGCTGCGGCGACGAGGCGACCGGTCACGAGGCCCAGCTCGAAAGCGCCGGTCTCGAGACGGACATGCAGCGCGGCGCTGGGGCGCCTGTGATCCGAGGAGCCCATGTGCGGGGCACCTTCGGCCTGCTCACGCCCGAATCGGGGGTGTTGGGCCGCGTGGCGCTCTCCAATCGCATCGCCACCGCCATCACCACCTTCGCCGTCTGCTTCGCGGCCCTCATCGCCAATCTCACGTGGATCCAGGTTGTCAGAGCAGATGCCATCAAGGGCATGCCGGGCAACAACCATACCATCGTGCGGAGCGCCTACGTGCAGCGCGGCGCCATCATCACGTCCGACGGCGTGACGCTCGCCGAAAGCGTCCAACAGGATGACGGCTCGTATCGCCGCAGCTATCCGCAGGGCAGCAGGGCCATGCATACCACCGGATACGTCTCGGTGCGTTTCGGCACGACGGGCATCGAATCGAGCATGAACGAGACCCTGACCGGCCATGCGGACTATTCCGACTGGCGGAACGCGCTGTACTCGCTTGCAGGCATGAGCACTCCCGGCTCATCGGTGGTCCTCACCCTGAACTCGCAGATGCAGGCATCTGCCGAGAACGCGCTTGTCGGGTATGTGGGAGCCATCGTGGTGCTCGATCCCCAAACGGGCGCCATCCTCGCCAAGGCGTCTTCGCCGACCTTCACCGAAGACGATCTCGAGGAGTACATCCTCGGCTATTCCGAGAATGCGCCGCTTCTGGACCGCACGACCGACACGCTCTACGCTCCGGGCTCGAGCTTCAAGGTGGTCACGCTTTCCGCCGTGCTCGATACGGGCTCGGCGACGCTCGATACCATCGTGCCCGCTCCGCCCGAGATGGAGATCGGCGGTGCCGAGGTTATGAACTACGGTTATAACGACTATGGGGAGCCCACGCTGCGCGAGGCGCTTGCCCTCTCGTCCAACACCGCCTTCGGCTCGCTGGGAGTCCAAGTCGGCGCTGATACGCTCGTGCAGTATGCCCGCGCGTTCGGATACGGCATGTCGCTCGGCCAAGACTTCTCGACCGCTATCTCGGTCATGCCCGATCCAGCGGAAATGACCGAGTGGGAGACGGCGTGGGCGGCATGCGGACAGCCCGTGGGCGAGCACGCCAGTCCTGCCGGCCCGCAGATGACCGTCATGCAGAATGCCGTCGTGGCGGCGACCATCGCCAACAACGGCGTTGTGATGAACCCCTATCTGGTCGACCATATCCTCTCGCCCGAGGGCGTGACCATCTCGACGACGGAGCCGCGCTCCCTCGGACAGGCGATAAGCCCGCAGACTGCAGAGCAGGTCAAAGAGGCTATGCTGGCCGTGGTGGATCATGGCACGGGATGGCGTGCCCAGATAGAGGGGGCAATCGTAGCGGGCAAGACGGGTACGGCTCAAGTTGAGGGCGGGCAGATCAACTCGGCCTTCATCGGGTTCACCCCCTATGACAATCCCACGATTGTCGTATCGGTCTATATCGAGGGATTGGGTGAGGATGTCGAGGGGGTTGCCACCGTTCTCGGCGGGCAGGTCCTCGCCGACTGCCTTTCCATCCAATCCGCAGGTGCAGCGTAAAGGGACTTGATCGCGCGTGAGCGCGTAGACGAAGGAGAAGGCGATGGTGTCGAAGACGCTCGGAGGACGTTATACGGTCCAAGACAAGATCGGCGCAGGGGGCATGGCCACCGTGTACCGGGGGCTCGACGAGGTCCTCGGCCGCACGGTCGCTATCAAGACCATGCTGCCGCAATATGCAACCGACCCCTCGTTTGCAGCGCGCTTCAAGCAGGAGGCGCAGGCGGCTGCCGCGCTTCAGAGCCCCTATATCGTGAGCGTGTACGACTGGGGCAAGGATGAGGACACCTACTACATCGTCATGGAGTTCCTGCGCGGAACCGATCTCAAGAGCGGCCTGCGCAAGCACGGCGCGCTCGATAGCAAGAAGGTTGCCCAGATCGGCTCCCAGATCGCCCAGGCGCTCTCCGTCGCCCATAAGCACGATATCATCCACCGCGACATCAAGCCGCAGAACATCATGGTGCAGCCCGACGGCAACATCAAGGTGATGGACTTCGGTATCGCGCGCGCCAAGAACAGCCATCTCACGCAGGACAATTCCGTGCTCGGCACCGCCCATTACGTCTCGCCCGAGCAGACCCAGGGCAAGGATCTCGGCCCCACAACCGATATCTACTCGCTCGGCATCGTCATGTACGAGGCCGCCACCGGCCAAGTTCCCTTCCAAGGCGATGACGCCATCTCGGTGGCCTTGAAGCAAGTCAACGAGCTTCCCGTGCCTCCCAGCCAGATCAACCCCAACGTCGACCCTGCGCTCGAATCCATCATCCTGAAATGCATGGAGAAGGATCCCGCCAACCGCTTCCAGAACGCCAACGAGCTCTACCGCGTGCTGCGCGATTACCTTGCGGGGCGTATCACGGCCATTCCGACAACACAGCAGGTCACAACGATAACCAATACCGCCAACCTCGACACGGCTGCAGCGACGATGACCTCGACCCGTCCCATCGCGCGTTCGGCACGTCCGGGCACGACGGGTCAGTACCGTCCGCAGACGGCAACGCAGCAGGCACTCGAGATAGAGGCGAGCCGTCGAAAGAACAAGATCCGCAACGCCATCCTCGGCGCCCTTGCGAGCATCGCGGTTATCGCAGCAGCGATCTTCTTCGTGACGTCGGTTCTGGGCGGCGGTGCGACGAACTATCCCGTCCCCAACTACCTCAGCCTGCCCCAAGATGTGGCTGTGCAGCAGATCGAAGACGACGAGCATTTCACCTTGGGCGAAGTCAGGGAGAGCTATTCGGAGACAGTGTCCGTGGGCCATGTCATGGAGCAGACGCCCGCGCCCAACCGTTACTTCCCCGAAGGCACGGCGATCGACCTTGTCATCTCCAAGGGCCCGACCCCTGCGGAGACGGTCTCCGCGCCCGACCTGACCGACAAGACGGCTTCGGAGGTCGATGAGATCCTGAGAGAGCTCAAACTCGTAGGCCGTGCGGGCGAGGAAGTCTACTCCGATCTTCCTGCGGGCCACGTGGCCGAGCAGGATCCTGCTCCCGGTTCCGAGATGAAGGCAGGCGACACCATCACCTATCACTTGTCCAAGGGGACCGAGCAGGTTACCGTGCCCGACGTCTTCAACGATACCGAGGAGGGCGCCCGCGAGGCCCTTGCCGCCGCCGGCCTCAAGGTCGAGACGAGCTATTCGAGCTCGAGCAGCATATATGCGGGTCGTGTTATCAGCACCTACCCCAGTGCCGGCGAGTCGGCCGACCGGGGGTCCACGGTCACCATCGTCATCTCCACCGGACCTGCGACGCGGGACGTCCCCAACGTGATCGGCCAAGACTACGAGAGCGGGGCGCAAGCACTCCGCGACGCGGGTTTCTACGTTGATTATGCGTATGAGACGAACGATGCGGCCATCGGCATCATCATCGATCAGTCGCATACGGGATCGGCGGTCGAAGGAACGGACATCACGATAACCATCTCAACCGGGCCAGCCAACACGGGCGGCGGTGGCGCGCCCGACGGTTAAGGCGCTGCGTGGAGAAGCGGCGTACAGAAGTGCGGTATTCACGATCACCGCACTTCTGAGATTCTCGGCAACTGCGGTATTCGAGAATACCGCAGTTCTCGCTTCTATCGGTGAGAATCGGCACGTCTCCTACCTGCGCTTCTACGATCACCGCAGTTTTTCTCGCCTCGAAAAAATGCGGTATTCATGATTACCGCAACACCAAAAGCGGGTCAATGCGGCTCAGAATGATAAGAACCTGCCCCGGCTTCTTTTCTCGGCACAACGGCTACACTGATCGTATGGGATATCGTACCTACACCTGTCCGATTGCCAAGGCCTGCGGCGGCTGCGAGTGGCTTGCCGTGCCTTATCCCATACAGCTCGAACGTAAACAGAGGCAGGTGGAGGACCTGCTCGGTGCGATGGCCGAGCAGGACGGGGCGACCGTTGATCGGATTGCGGGCATGGACGAGCCCCGTGCGTACCGACACAAGGCAGCTACGCCCTTCGTTCCCGGCGGCAAAGACGGCAGGCAGGTGCGCTCCGGCTTTTATGCGCAAGGGACGCATCGCATCGTATCCTGCGAAAGCTGTCTCGTGGAGAGGGACGGCTTGCGCCAGATTCTGAACGACGTGGCGTCCATAGCCCAGAAGCTGGGTATTTCCCCATATAACGAGGATCAGCATACGGGCCATCTACGCCATGCCATCGTCCGCGCGGGCTATGCCACCGATGACGTGCTGCTCACCCTCGTCACCCGCGAAGAGCGTGTGCCGCGTGCCGGGCAGCTTGCCGATGCGCTTGTAAGAGCCCATCCCGAGCTCACCGGCATTGTGCAGAATATCAACGACAAGCGCACCAACGCCTTGTTGGGCCGTGCCTGCCACACGCTCTGGGGCAACCCCGTCATGTACGACGAGCTGCTCGGCTGCAGGTTCGCCATCACGGCGACGAGCTTCTACCAAACCAATCCTGCCCAAACCGAGCTTCTCTATCGTTTGGCTATCGAGGGCATCCGATGCGCGTCGGGCGCAAGCGTGCTCGACGCCTACTGCGGCTGCGGGACCATCGGCATCTGCGCTGCGGCGCAGATGGAGGGTATCGAGGTCGTGGGCGTGGAACGCGATGCCGGTGGAGTTGCCATGGCACGCGCTAACGCCGAGGCGAACGGCATGTCCGAGCGCGTCCATATCGAACGCGCCGACGCGACTGCATGGATAACCCGTGCGGCTCGCGACGGGAGACGCTTCGACACTGTGATCCTCGATCCTCCGCGTGCGGGCTCAACCCCCGAGTTCATCATCGCCGTGGCAGCGCTTACGCCTGAGCGCGTGGTCTACGTCTCGTGCAATCCCGTCACCCAAGCCCGCGACCTCGCCCTTTTCCGCAGGCGGGGCTTCCGGCTCGAGCGTGTCTCGCCCGTGGACATGTTCCCGCATACCAAGCATGTGGAGACGGTGGCTTTGCTGTCAAGAGCGTAGAAGCAGCAGGACGTGAACAGAGGGACGGGGGCAGCGTTCACGTGAACAGAGGGACGGGGGCAGCGTTCACGCGAACAGGCCGAGCGTGCAGAGCGGGTGTCGAAAGACTCGAATTTGCGAGGATGGTAAGGATGCTATGGAATGCTAGAAACGGAAAGGTCCCAGTAGGCGATGCGGAGATGAGCTATGTTTCTTTCGGGCATGGCGAAGAGGCGTTTATACTACTCCCCGGACTGTCTGACGGATTGGCAACGGTACAGGGGAAAGCCCTGCTGTTGGCAAGGCCATACAGAGATTTTTTCGACCGATACACCGTATATATGTTCAGCAGGAAAAACCGGATGCCGGAGGGCTATTCGATCCGGGATATGGCAGACGATCAGGCCAAAGCAATGGAAATCCTCGGATTGAGGAAAGCTTCTGTCATGGGAGTATCCCAAGGAGGAATGATTGCCCAGCACCTCTCGATAGACCACGCAGAAAAAGTCGGCAGGCTGGTCATTGCAGTTTCCGCTCCCTATGCGAATGAGACGATACGCGCTTGCGTGAATAACTGGATCGACCTTGCAAAAAGCGGGCAATACGAACAGTTGATGGCTGACATGAACGAGAAAAGCTACTCCGAGGGATACCTGAAGAAGCTCCGAAGATTCTATCCGGTAATCGGAGCCGTGATGAAACAGCTGCGCTATGACAGGTTTTTTATCAACGCTCAGGCGATTCTCGATTTCGATCTACGCGATGATCTGGCGAGAATCGGCTGCCCTACCCTCATCATCGGCGGCACAGAGGACAAAATAGTGGGGGCCGATGCGGCCTATGAGATGAGAGAGCGCATTGCGAACAGCGAATTGCACCTATACGAAGGATTGGGTCATGCGGCGTTCGAAGAGGCTGCGGACTTCAATGAACGGGTTTTAAGGTTTCTCGAAACGGCGCAATGATGCAAAAACAGGACGCGCGATAGCGAGTTCAAAAACGCGGGCCTATAGGCAGCCGCATAGTGAATCGAGCAGGGATAGTTGCTCGCGCACCTGCAACCAAGCGAGGTGTGGCGGGAATCCCCGCCGGCATAGACCCTTTCGTCCAGAACTATATAAGGTTGGAAAAAAGCAGGCTTGTTGGACGGAAAAGAGGGCTATAGACATACGGTGTATATATGGGGAAGCCACAAAGACCATCCATATTCTCCCGATCTTCTGTTGCGGAGCAGACGGCTGGTAGCGATTGCAAGAATATAGAAGCAGCGGAAACACCATCAATCGCGCGCCCGATACGTGCTGCGGTATGGTGCTAGAGAGACGTGGACCGGATGGCGCTAGTTGATATCATAGCGATGAGGAAAGCCGAGGTGTAAGGCTATGAGCGGGATACGGCGAATCGAGCTCTTCGACCGCGATGACCCGTGCCTCGACGAGGTGCTGGAGCTCTATCTCGGCAACCGTGGATACTTCGCCCTCGCGGGGACCGAGATGATCTCATCCGATACGGTGCTTGGGGATTTGGATGCCCTTCCACCTTCGGTGAGCAGGCAGGACAAGCATTTCTACCTCTACAGGGAAGCGGGCAGACCCCTTGCTGTTCTCGACCTCATCCTGCGCTATCCGGATGAAGACAGCTTCTTTATCGGCCTTTTCATGGTGGAGGGGAGCCGGCAGCGCTCGGGCATCGGCAGCAGCCTTTATAGGGCGCTCGAGCTTGAGCTGCGAGGGCTCGGATTCAAGCGGGGCCGCCTCGGCATCCTTGTTCAGAACGAGAGCGCACGGTGCTTTTGGGAACGTGTGGGTTATATGCCGGTGAAGATGGCAGCGGGCAATGCCCAACAGATCCAGGTGATGGAGAAAGTGCTGGACAAGGTCTGAGGCGGCGAACACTGCAGGGGCGTCGCTCCCCGATGATGCTCTTAGCGTGGCCTGCACAGGTTGACGCTCCCTCTTTTTAACGATAAACATTACATTCTTCTTGACAAAACAATAACGATGATCATAATGAAGTTAATGATAAACATTAATAAATAATCGTTTACAGTTAAGGAGGATATATCGTGAGGGATGAGAAGATGATACGGACGGCCAAGAGGCTCGACGTATGCATGAACATCGCGGAGAAGGCCTTCTATGTCATCACGGCCCTTCTCGCCGTACTCGGGGTGGCGATGGCAGTGTTCAAGGATGCTTTTACCGATTATTCGGTGACGAACGTTCCGCTGGGTGTCATCACGCTGACCCTGAAAGAAGCGGATATCGTGGTATCCGAAAACGTGAAGAGCCGCCTGATCGTAGGAATCATATCAGCCATGATCGTCTTGGCCATCACGTGCGTCGGTATCCGGATCATCCGGAAGATCTTGAGGCCGATGAAAGAGGGGAGGCCCTTCGATACCAGCGTGGCCGACAGCCTGAAGAAGCTCGGGTGGTTGGTGTTGATCGGCGGCACCGTCGAGGCGATCCTCAAGGCCGTTTCCGAGACGGTGATCTTGGGAGCATACGATCTCTCCCAGCTCATCAATATGAATGCTGCCTCAAAGGTCACGGTCAGCTACTTTTTCGACGCGACCTTCATCATCTTCGCCTTCGTCCTATTCCTGCTGTCCCACGTCTTCCGCTACGGAGAAGAGCTGCAGCGCGAATCTGACGAGACCCTGTAAGGAGACCAGCTATATGAAGTCAAGCCCCGATTAGAAGTTTTTCGACTGATTTTGGTTTTGTTGGTCTTTGCACTTTGAAAGCCGAATATCGAATGCTTGCAGGAGCAATGGGCTATCACCGCTCTGGATCATACGGGACCTGGTCGCGCATGACCGCGAAGACGATGTGGCAGAGCTTCCTGGCGACGGCCGTCACCGCCACCCGGTGGCACTTGCCCTCGGCCCGCTTCTTCTCGTAGAACTCGCGCAGCTTGGGGTCGAACCTCCTGGCGGCGTCCGCCGCGAGCCACATCGCCCTCCTCAGGTAGGGCGACCCGACCTTGGTGATGGGCTCGCCGTCCGCCTCGAACTGGCCGGACTGGCTCACGCCCGAGTTCAGGCCCGCGTACTTCACGATCGAGGCGGCGTTCTTGAACCTGCGCACGTCCCCGATCTCGGCGACTATCTGGGCGCCCAGCGTGACCGATACCCCCGGGATCGTCAGGATGAGCGGCTCGATGCGGTCGAGCAGCTCCGCGATCTGGGCGTCGGCCCTGGCGGCCTTCGCCTCGAGGAGCCCTATCAGGTCGACGTACTCGCGGATCTCGAACGCGGCCGCCTCCTCGCCGAGCCGGATTCCGACCGACGACTTCGCCGCGGCCTTGAGCTCGGCGGCCTTGTCGGCCCCGAGCCTCCCGCGCGAGGCGTCGGACATGAGCCTCGCCAGCGTGGACGCCCGCATCTTGGATACTTCCGAGGGGATACAGGCCCTGGCCAGCACGGCCGCGGACGCCGCGCCGAACATGTCGGGGAACAGCCCCGCGTACTCCGGGAAGCAGGGGTCCATGAGGCACACGGCCTTGGTCTTCGTCTCGGCTATCGAGTCGCGGATGGACTGGCGGTAGCGCGTCAGCGTCTTCAGGGACTGCAGCTCGTCGGTCGCCAGCCGCGTCGGGTCGTACTCGCCGATGCGCAGCGTCTCGGCTATGAGCCAGGCGTCGATGCGGTCGTTCTTCACGCCGGAGAGGTTCTTTATCTTGCGCATGGCCCTGACGTGCACGGGGTTCACCACCACGACGGCGTAGCTGCGGGCGGTGAGGTAGGCGAGGCAGGCCATCCGGTGGCGGCCGGTTGCCTCCATGGCGACGGTGACGTCTGCGGGGTCCTCCGCGACGCCCTCGAGCCACGCGACGCACCTCTCGAAGCCGGACTCGCTGTTCTTGAAGGGCATGGCCTTGGCGACCTGGCCGCCCGACTCGTCGACGGCGTCGACGACGTGGTCCATCTTGGCGATGCCCGCACCCGCGTAGATCATGGGGATCGCTCCTTCCCCGCCTCGGCGGGCCCTGCTGCCCGAACCGCCCGGGACCGCAACCTCCTAGAAGAGATGCGAAGTGGGACGGATCCCCTTCATCCAGCTAATCCGCGGCCTTGCCCGAACGGGGCAGGATGCCACCCTCCTTAACGAGGTGCCGGAGGCCCTCATCTGCGATGACGGCATCCCTGCCCGCCAGAATCTGCATTGCATCTGCAAGCATCCGATATGACGCCGACAAATGCAACGTATTGAATATAGGAGACTGGTATGGGAAAAATCGTGCTGCGCCTCGATCGCGTCATGGCAGACAGAAAGATGAGCCTTAAGGAGCTGTCCGAGGCCGTCGGTGTGTCGAATGTCAACCTGTCGAAAATGAAGACGGGCAAGATCAGCGCCATTCGCTTCTCAACCTTGGTCGCCATATGCGAAGCTCTGGATTGCCAACCGGGAGACATCCTGGAATATGAGCGCGATGCCGACTGAAGGTAGGCGTATAGAACGTGGAGGCCGCCATGTTTACGAACGGATTGCGGAGCGGGATCGCACAAGTTGCCCTGTTTACAGCTGTTCCCTGTGCATGGTGGATAATCACCGCGCGGAAGGAGGAGGGCTTCTTCCCGTGGTTGGGCCTCAAGAAACCAGCTGCCGCCAGCAAAGGGAGCCTGATGCTCGCCATAACCGCTGCCATCATCGTGACGTTTTTGCTTGGAGAGCTGGCCGCATGGCTCTGCGGTGACATGGAAACCGCTGGCTCCGCATACAAAGGGATGGGAGCGGGGACGGTTCCCGCGATCCTGATCCACGCATTCATTCAGACAGCGCTGTCGGAAGAGATCCTGTTCAGGGGCTTTCTCCTGAAAAGCTGGCCGCGAAGCTTGGGTTTTGGAAAGGCAGCGCCATCCAAGCGGCTATCTTCGGCGCGGCCCATCTCCTGATGGGTTGGGGACAGGTCGGTGTGCTTGCTGGGGCCGTTATCATGATCTATCCGATGGCGGTTGCCCTTCTGCTCGGTCATCTGAACGAGAGCCTCTCAGACGGTTCTATCATTCCGAGCTGGATCGTACATGGGGCGCTGAATACGATAGCGGCATCAGTGCAAGCGTTCTGATTAAATGCTGCCTCCGCACGAAGGGAGGGGATGGCTCTGGCAACACGGACTGTGGTGAGGACATCGATTCTCCCCGCGGGCAAAGCAGCTGTGTTCGAGAGACCACGGCGTGATATCCTTCGGCACGCGCCGCATCCATGTGCCGCGCTTCGGTCTCGATGAAGGTATCTGCACGCACGAGGGCAACGAGCACATACCTATCTGGGACCATGGGATCATCCTGTGCGAGCTGGACGCGAATCGCTGCGAATACACCGATTGCGTTGAAGTGGGCGCGGGCTGGAAGACGCTGCCGGTATACTGGTGGGCAAAGCTCTTCTATGCCCATCGCCAGCGGAAGTGGATCAGCGCGCTCGAAGCGCAGCGGTGATCGGCAGACAGGGGCAGTCCGGGAGCCGCGCTGCAGGAGGCGAACCCATGAAGATAGAGGAGATCCCGTTTCGGCTCAAAGACGGCCGGAAGGCGGTGCTCAGAAATCCGCGCGATGGCGACGCCGAAGGCATGTTGGAATACGTGAAGGCGACAGCCGAGGAGACGGTCTTCCTGCTCCGCGAGCCGGAAGAATGGGACGGCTATACGCTCGAAGACGAGGCAAAGCTGCTTGCCCGCAAGAATGATGCGGAGAACGAGGTCATGATGGCCTGCCTTGTTGACGGCAGGATTGTCGGCACGTGTGAAATCGCTTTCAAGAACATCATGAAGACGCGGCATCGCGCGGAGGTGGCGCTTGCCGTGCGCAGCGAGTTCTGGGGACAGGGTATCGGGACGAAAATGCTCCACGAGATGATCCGCATAGCCGAGGAGCGGGAAGAGGTCCTCCAAATAGAGCTGGAATTCATCGAGGGGAACACCAAGGGGCGCTCTCTTTATGAGAGGCTGGGATTCAGGATCGTGGGCGTCCAGCCCAATGCCATACGGTTGAAGGATGGCACCCTGCTCAACGTGTACCTGATGATCAAAAAGCTGGACAGATAGCGTGCAAGAGGTGGGGAATCCTGTGGATTATATGAACCGCTACGACTCGCCGCTCGGTGCGATTACCCTCGGAAGCGACGGGCGCTCTCTAACCGGGCTTTGGTTCGATGGCCAGAAGCGCTTCGCCGCCACGTTATGCGAGGAGCACGAGGAGGGAAAACTCCCTGTTTTCGAGGACGCTGCACGGTGGCTCGATACCTACTTCGAGGGGAAGGAACCCGATTTCACGCCTCAGCTCGCGTTGCGGGGGAGTGCGTTTTGCAGGAAGGTCTGGGAGGTGCTCCTGACGATTCCCTATGGCCAGACGATGACCTATGGAGAGATCGCCCGGATCCTCGCGGCGCGGCAAGGCCTCGGCAAGATGTCCGCGCGGGCTGTGGGCGGAGCTGTGGGTCGCAACGCCCTGTCGATCATCATCCCCTGCCACAGGGTCGTCGGCGCACAGGGCAGCCTGACCGGCTATGCGGGGGGAATCGACCGAAAGCTTAAGCTGCTTTCCCTGGAGGGGGTCGACACCACGCGCTTCTCCCTTCCCAAGACGGGTTCTGCTTTATAGGAACGGTACCGCGCACCTAAATGCTGCGACGCCAAAACATGTTCCGCTCGTCCACAAGGATATAGTGGTGTCGAAGATACCCTCGAAAATCCTGTGCAGGAGGCAACACATGGGCAGGAATCACGAAGTCACGACTCCCCAGCTGCTTCTGGATGAAGCGGGCGAGCTGCGCGAAGGCGGCTGGTCCCGCTCTCCCGTGCAGCGCTATGTGCGCTCGATGATCAAGGCGCCCGCGTGGCGCATCAAGGAATGGGATTACTATCTCGTGCTCTCGGATTCCTTTGCGGGAGCTTTCACCATCTCGGATAATGGCTACATCGGCCTGCAGTCCGTCTCGCTGCTGACCTTCGGCGATGCACCTGCAGAGCATACTGCGACTGTGCTCAACGCCTTCCCTATGGGCAAGCTCAAACTCCCCGCGAGCTCAGCCGCAGGCGTCACAGCCTATGCCGACAAGCGCCTGCAGATGTCCTTCTCGGTAGAGGGAGACACGCGCCGCATCCGCTGCAGCTTTGCCGACTTCTGCGACGGCAAGCCGCTCACTGCGGACATCACGCTTGCCCAGCCCGCCATGGATTCGCTCGTCATCGCCACGCCGTGGGAGAAGAAGCGCCATTTCTACTACAACCAGAAGATCAACTGCATGCGGGCATCCGGCTTCATCGAGTTCGACGGCATGCGCTACGAGTTCGATCCGGCAACGGACTTCGGCACGCTCGACTGGGGGCGCGGTGTCTGGACCTATGACAACACGTGGTTCTGGGGTTCGGGCAACGCCGATCTTGACGGGCACGCCTTCGGCTTCAACATAGGCTATGGCTTCGGCGATACGACCGCAGCCAGCGAGAACGTCATCTTCTACGATGGTGTTGCCCACAAGCTGGATGATGTGAGCTTCAACATCCCCGCAAGCGGCTACACCGATCCGTGGACTTTCACCTCATCGGACGGCCGCTTCGAGATGGATTTTGTACCCGTGCTCGACCGCGCGGCCAATCTCGACTACAAGCTCATCGTCTCCGATCAGCACCAGGTCTTCGGCCGTATGAGCGGCACGGCGATCCTCGACGACGGAACCGAGCTTCGCATCAAGGATGTGATGTGCTTTGCCGAGAAGGTCCACAACCGCTACTAGATCAGAGACTACGATGGCTGACGTGCGCACATACCGGGGCAGGCTGATCGCCCGCGAGCGTCTCCGCAGGGAGTGGAGCCAAGCGGGTCTCGCGCAGGGTGTCTGCTCGGTCTCGTACCTCTCGAAGATCGAGGCGGGCAAGGCCGACGCCTCGGAGGAGATCGTCCGCGCGCTGCTCGCCAAGCTTGGCCTGCAGGTAGATGATGCCCTCGAGCACGAGGCTGCAGCGCGTGCTGAGGCGGCGTACGAGGCGCTCTTCTCGGGAGATCCGGAAGGGCTCCGCGACCTCATGGGCGATGCGGATGCCAAGGCCTACCGCGCAACAGCGGCAGGCCCCGATCTGCTCATGCTGGAAGCGCTCGCCCTGCATGAGCCGCTCGAGGAGGATCTTGCCCCAGAGGATTGCCGAAGCGGGAGGCAACGCGCCCTTCTTGCCGTGTTGCAGGACGATCAGCTTGCCGCGATCGGCCATCTTCCGTGCGCTTACACGTATCTGGAGGCGGGCATCCACGACTATGTCAAGGGAAGCTACGCTGCTGCGGTGGAACACCTGCAGGCGGCATACGATCTCGCCGCTCGGGACGGCTCTGCACGCATCATGCTGTATGCCAAGCTGTATCTGGGCAACTGCCGCTGCAATCAGCTCGATACGGCGGGCATGGAGAAGCATTACCGCGTGGCCGGCCGGCTTGCCCGCGCGCTCGGCGATACGGGTGCGCTCGACTCCATCGCCTACAACACCGCCTCCGGTCAGATCGAGACCGGCGACTACGAGGCCGCATACCGCCATTTCTCCCAACTCGAGAATCCGGGAAAGCTCGCCCTCCACAAGCTGGCGATCTGCTGCGAGAAGACCGGACGGACAGGGGAGGCCCTTGCTGCCCTCGACCGCGCGGCGACGCTTGCGGAGGACGGCCTTAACGCGCCGTTGGCGGATCGTCTCTGCGATCTCGTGCGCTATCGTCTCGAGCATGCGGACTACCTCAAGCACGCAGCTTACGGGGATCTGCTTCTTTCCTGCTACGAGACGTGCGTGGCGGAGCTTCCCATGGGCTATGCCGCATTCCACCTGCCTTGGGTGATCGAGTGGTACCGCGCGAACCGCCAGTACCGCAAAGCATACGAGCTGCTCGCAAATTTTCCTTTCAGATACCCTTTAAATGAGTTTTAACCGCATCATTTGACCAAGATTTTCCCAAAACAAGAGGATATATAAGCTTGAGATGCTCCTTGATAATGGAACCGGAGGTGGTTCCATGGAAACGAGGCTGTGGACGAGAAACTTCATCTTGGTGACGGTGGCATCCACCTTGGGTTCTGCCGGCGCGATTGCAGGTGGCTTCGCGCTGTCATTTCTCGTCTTCGATGAGACGGGCTCGACGCTTGCCTCGGCCTTGATCATCGCCATACAGCTCGTTCCCTACGTCATCCTGCCGCTGCTCGTAGCACCGCTCATGGATCGTCTGCCCCGGAAGGCCTTCCTCGTGGGCGGTGACATCGCCAATGGCCTGGCATATCTGGCCTTGGGCCTCTGGCTCGTCTTCATGGGCTTCTCCTATGCGGGCTATCTTGCCATCTCTGTGCTGCTGGCCTGCCTCGGCTCGATCGACGAACTTGCATTCACAAGCATCTATCCCGAGATCATCCCCCAAGGGGCCGAGCAGAAAGGCTATTCCGTCTCGTCGATGCTCTACCCCGTGCTCAAGATCATCATGATGCCCGCCGCTGCCGTGATGCTCGATACCGTCGGGGTGCCCATGCTTCTGATGGGGCAAGGCGCCCTCTCGCTTCTGGCGGCGCTCACCGAGAGCTTCATCTCGGTCGAAGAGCACGGTCGCGAGCAGAGCGAGGGGTACAGCTTCGAGACATGGCGCTCCGATATCCGCGAGGCTGCCGCCTACCTCAAAGACGAGCAGGGCCTGTTCTCCCTCTTCTCCTATATGGCCATCACGAATGGTGTGGCGGCGGGATACGCCCCCATCCTCATCGCGTTCTTCAGAACAGCTCCCGGTTTCACGGCGACGATGTACTCGTTCTTCTCGGTGGTCGAATTTGCAGGCAGAACCATTGGCAGCGCGTTTCAATATCGGGTGGATATCCCTAAGAAACGCCGTTTTCCGCTCGTGTTCTTCGTCTATCAGCTTTACGAGACCATGGACATGCTGCTTCTCTGGCTGCCCTACCCGCTTATGCTGGTGAATCGCGGCCTCTGCGGCTTCTTCGGCGCCAACAGCGCGATCCTGCGCAGCGCAGCGGTCCAACGCTACATCCCCGAACAGCTCAGATCCCGCGTGAACGCTGCCAACGGGATGATGCTCACTGCCGCGGAATCACTGCTCACGCTGGCTATAGGGGTGCTCGGCGAGCTGATGGACTATCGGATATGCATGACCGTCTGCGGAGCAGTTGCCATGGCTGCCTGCTGGATCCTGGTGTGGGGAAGGCGTCATGCTGTCCGCGCCATCTTCGAGACGGAGGATGCGGCGACGGCGTGAGGCGGGGCTGATTTCCACACCATCAGAGCCATACCTGCGAGCAATTTTGAGTTGTAGGAAGATTCGGGGCCCGTTCTCCGAACCGCATCCGCAGACGGATCGGTTTCCGCAGGTACATCGACCGCATCAGATCGTGTTCCCGCAAAAAGGACCAGCAATCTTCCTACAACTCAAAATTGCTCGCAGGTATGTGCCTCAAAGCTGCCGTAAAACCCCGCTGCAAGGCGCTTGTCCCAACTCGCGCGCTTTATAATCTAGACATACGGGCATGCTCGAGAAGGAGCGCATGATGAAAAAAGCATTGGTGGCATATTTCAGCGTTCGCGGTGCCGAGGGGATCACGGGAAAGATGGCTGCTCGCCTCGCCGGGGGGATCGGCGCCGATCTTTATGAGATCTCGCCTGTGCAGCCCTACACCAAAGCCGACTGCAACTGGATGGACAAGCGCAGCCGCAGCACGGTCGAGATGCAGGATCGCGGCTGCCGCCCCGCCATCGCGACGCGTGTTGAGAACATGGATGCATACGAGGTGGTATTCGTAGGATTTCCCATCTGGTGGTATCGGGAGCCGTCCATCATCGACACCTTCATGGAGGCCTACGACTTCACCGGGAAGACCGTGGTGCCGTTCGCGACCTCGGGCGGTAGCTCCATTGGCAATTCCGCTGCGAACATGCAGGAGCTTGCCCCCGGTGCCAAGCTGGTTGCCGGCAAGCGTTTCGCGGCCAAAACGTCCGCAGATGATCTGTGCGCATGGGCGCAGGCCTGGCTCTGAGCGAGAACGGATCAGCCCATGTTCAGGGAATTGATTCGCAAGAAGCAGCAGCTTACCGACGAGCAGTGCAGGGAGATCCTTATCTCGGAGCCCCGCGGCGTTCTTGCCGTGAACGGCGACGACGGCTATCCCTACTGTATGCCGCATAACCACTACTACAATCCCGAGGACGGCAAGATCTACTTCCACACGGCCAAATTCGGCTACAAGGTGGATGCCCTCAAACACGATGGCAAGGCCTGCTATACGGTCTACGACAGGGGTACTCTCAAGGAGGGCAGCGACTGGGCCCTCCTCATCAACAGCGTTGTCGTGTTCGGGCATGTCGAGTTCATCGAGGATCAGGACAAGATCAATGAGATCTGTCGCCGGCTCTCCTATAAATTCACCGACGATGCAGCCTATATCGAAACGGAGATCGCGCGCTTCGGCAAGAACACCGGGCTTTTCGCACTGGTACCCGAGCATATGACGGGGAAGCGCGTCAAAGAGGAGTAGCGTTTTTGCTTGACCGAATCGCAGGTTGAGAGTAGACTTTTCTCTCATGCGGGCGTGGCGGAATTGGCAGACGCGTACGGTTCAGGTCCGTATGGAGGCGACTCCGTGGGGGTTCAAGTCCCTTCGCCCGCACCATGTTTTCGAGGGCCTCCCAAAACGGGAGGCTTTTTCGTGGCGGTGCTCCGATTCCCATCATGTCTCATTGGGCAGGAACGCGGGGACGATGATGCGCGTGAAGATGACCAGCCACACGGCTGCAACGCAGCACCCCGCGATAACATCCGAAAGATAATGCACGCCCAGATACACGCGGCTGATGCCGACCATGATGACTACGAAGAAGAGCGCAAGCGACCAGACCTTGCGTAATATGGCGTCCTCTTCGTAGCGCAGGATAAGCCAGATCATGAAGCCGTAGAATGCGACTGCGACCATGGAATGGCCTGACGGAAAACTGTATCCGCTCTCGGCGATGAGGCGGAAGCCCTCGGGGCGCGGGCGCTGCACGATCTCCTTCAGGGCATAGTTCAAGCACACGATGCCCGCCAGATTGGCTATGGCAAAACGGCCGGGCATGCGTCCGGGAGCGAATGCCGCCACCACGATCAGCATGACCGCGAGCACGACCGGCGATGAGAGGCTGGTGAAGGCCTGCATGATGGGGGTGAGCCAATCTCGGCGCAGGCGCACCACAAAGAACTGGTAGGCGACGCCATCGATGCGGCGGATATCGCCCGACATCACGTTCTGGAGCAGGTATACGAAGAGCAGGAGCGTGACCGAAAGAATGATGGTCAAGCGGTTCTCGTAAGCGAGCCGAAGCGTTCCACGTAGGAAGCCCTCTTTGCGCTGGATCTGCCGCCCTTCATCCTTGTATGCCATATCGCCTCCCCTCTGGAGCAAAGACAGGCGGCATGCCGTTTGGGGCATACCGCCTGAGGCATCACGCTCTTAGGATACCACCCGCACAGATGCGGATGCTCTTTCTTACAGATGCGTGAGAATCTCTTTCTCGAGGTCGGCCTTAGGCCTGTTGCCCATGATGGTATGGGCCGGCTGGCCGTCTTTGAAGAGGATGAGCGTGGGAATGGAGACGATGTTGAAGCGGGCCGCAAGATCGCCCTCCTCATCGACATTGCACTTGTAAACAGCCACCTTGGAGGCGTGCTCTTCGGCAACCTGCTCGAGTGTGGGGCCGAGGGCGCGGCAGGGGCCGCACCAAGGCGCCCAGAAATCGACGAGAACGGGCAGCTCGCTCGAGGCGATGACCTCATCGAAGGTCTGGGCGGTGATCTGCTGGGACATGGTAACCTCCTATTGGTGCGATAAACGCAGGGTATCATCGATACAAGGGGTATACCCGTTTTACAATAGTCTAATACGGGGATTTCGGGAGGAGCCATGGCACGCGATAGGGCGGTGCTCAAAGAGGCCTATGTCGGCAAAACGCATGCAGAGATCGCGCTGCTCGAGCAGAGCGGCGTGCGCTTCGCCGGCAACGCCTTCTCATCGGTGACGCTCGTCAAAGGCGAGCCCGAGCCCGATGGGGCGGTGCCGTTCTCCGGCGCGGACGGCAAGGCGCTCCGCGACTCGCTCATGGCGCTCGGGTACGCACCCGAGGACTGGAGCGCATTCCTCGCATGCGATAGCGCGGGGACGCCCTTGGGAGAGGATCTGTTCCTACAGGCGATCGTGACGCTGGATCCCGCGACGCTCATCCTCTGCGACGAGATGGCTGCCGATCTTGCGCGCAACGTCTTCGCGGCCGAGCTCGTGGAGCTTGCCGATTTCGAAGCCGCCATGCTCGCACCGGGTGCGCTCGTGCTCGTTCGCGGTATTCGCATGATGAACCTTGGCGGTTTCGCGGGCGCGTTGGGCGATAATCGTGCTAAGCAGACCATGTGGCGTCGCCTGAAGATGCTGCCGCCCTTGGGCGAGCCCTATTAACGGAATCCCTATCGGGAAGGAGACAGGCATGAGTACGATTAAGGCACCGGTCGATCCCACTACCTGCCCTGCATGGAAGGCGCTTGCAGAGCACAAGCAGGCCCTCGTGGCCGACGGCATCAGCCTCAAGGATTGGTTCGCGGATGATCCCGAGCGTGTGGGCAAGCTCTCGTTCGATGTTGCCGACCTGCACTTCGACCTTTCCAAGAACCTTGTCAAGGATGAGACGCTCGGGCTTCTCGTTCAGCTCGGACGCGAGGTGGGCGTGGAGGAGCGCCGCAACGCCATGCTGGCGGGCGAGCACATCAACACCACCGAGGACCGCGCGGTCCTGCACACGGCCCTACGCCGCCAGAAGAACGAGGCGGGCAGCCTCATCGTCGACGGGCAGGACTGCATCGCCGATGTCCACGAGGTCCTCGACCGCATGTATGATTTCTCCGACCGCGTGCGCAGCGGTGCTTGGCGCGGCGTGACCGGACGAGGCATCAAGAACGTGGTCTCTATCGGCATCGGCGGCTCCGATCTCGGTCCCGTCATGGTTTACGAGGCTCTGCGCCCTTATCTCGACGGTCCGGCTGTGCGCTTCGTCTCCAACATCGATCCCAACGACATGGCCGAGAAGCTCCGCGGCCTCGATCCCGAGACCACGCTGGTCATCGTGGTCTCCAAGACCTTCACCACGCTCGAGACCATCACCAACGCCCGCGAGGCGCGTACCTGGCTGCTCGACACCCTGATCGACCAAGGTGCCATCAACAACAATCCTGAGGCCCGGGCCGATGCGGTACGCCATCACTTCGTAGCCGTCTCCACGGCCCTCGATCTTGTTGAGGAGTTCGGCATCGATCCCGAGAACGCCTTCGGCTTCTGGAACTGGGTCGGCGGCCGTTACTCGGTCGACTCCGCTGTGGGCCTGTCCCTTATCCTGGCGTTCGGACGCGAGAAGTTCGAGCAGTTCCTCTCCGGCTTCCGCGCCATCGACGAGCACTTCGCCACCGCGCCGCTCGAGAAGAACGTTCCCGCGCTCATGGGCCTCATGAACGTGTGGTACGTCAACTTCTTCGACACCGAGAGCCATGCGGTGCTGCCGTATAGCCAGTACCTGCACCGATTCCCCGCATACCTGCAACAGCTTACCATGGAGTCGAACGGCAAGGGAACGCGCTGGGATGGCACGCCCGTGGTCACCAAGACCGGAGAGATCTTCTGGGGCGAGGCCGGAACCAACGGCCAGCACGCCTTCTACCAGCTCATCCATCAGGGCACCCGCCTCATCCCCGCCGACTTCATCGCCTTTGTCAACACGCCCCATCCTACGCGCGATGTCGATCAGGACGTCCACGAGCTCTTCCTCGCCAACTTCCTCGCCCAGACCAAGGCCCTCGCCTTCGGCAAGACCGCCGATGAGGTGCGTGCCGAGGGAACCGCCGAATGGATGGTGCCCGCGCGCGTGTTCGAAGGGAACCGTCCCACCACGTCGATCTTCGGCAAGGATCTCTCCCCCTTCTCGGTAGGGGCGCTCATCGCCCTCTACGAGCACATCACCTTCGTGGAAGGGTGCGTCTGGGGCATCAACTCCTTCGACCAGTGGGGTGTCGAGCTGGGCAAGCAGCTTGCCAAGCAGATCACGCCCGCCTTCGACGATGACGAGGCTCTGGCGAAGCAGGATGCGAGCACGCAGGCACTGCTCGGCTACTACCGCGCATACCGCACGTGGGACGGTCGTAGCGGAAGTCCCTTCGACCGCGATTCCGGTGTGTAGGATCTAGCAGCGAGGGCGTGACAGGGGGACAGGTCACTTGTCATAGCAGCGAGGGCGTGACAGGGGGACAGGTCACTTGTCACGCCCATGACAGGGGGACAGGTCACTTGTCACGCCCACGTGACAAGGGGACAGGTCACTTGTCACGCCCATGTCGCCCAAAGAGCCCGCCTTTACACCGCCCCACGGGAAAGGCCCAGTCATGAGGAGCTTGAGCATGGTGGTCTTACCGACTTGGCGAGGTTCGGCCACGACGGCGACTTTGAAGTAGCGAGAGAAGCAGCGGGCCACGGGCTCGAGCGCGCGACGCACATGGGCAGGCGTAGCAACTCCGAATATCTCAAAACCGGACTACCATTCCGGATTTGAGACGTTATTACACGAGCTGTGACGCAGGCGTGGTTTGGCGATCCCCATGCGCTACCACTCGAGCCCCGCAAACGCATCGAGCCATCCAGCCGCATAGGTGGGGAGGTAGGTTGTTTTTCCGTCTGCTTCCACGTTTCCGTCATCCAAGACGACGGCCTCGTCCAATCCCCATCCGTCAACCTCGGGCACATTTCTGAGGGCGCGATGGCGATGGTAGTCCTTGCCCGACCTGACCTCGATGGGGAGCACCTTGCCAGAAAGCCAGTCGATGAGAAAGTCCAGCTCGCCAAGCTTTTTGCTGCGGTAGTACCATGCGCGCTTTCCATGCGCATGCAGCTCTTGGGCCACATAGTTCTCGTAGAGGCCCCCATAGTTGACGCTCTTCCCACCGAGGATGCCGCGCACGGCTTCCATGCCGCTCCCGTAGGCGAGGAGTCCCACATCGGACATGAACAGCTTGAACAACGACGCCTCTTCGGCGAGCATGAGAGGGAAGCGGGGCTCAGCGACATTGCAGACAGGTATGGCAACGCCAGCCTCGGCAAGCCAGATGAAACGATTCTCGTCCTTCCCCACACGGACATCCTTGCCCACGCTCGTGGCGATAAAGCGTTTGTTCTGCTGGTTGAGTTGTGCGGGCATGAGATCGAATATCCGCTTGACGAGGAGCACGTCCCTCTCGTTGCAATAACGCGTGATGTCGTTGCGATAGAACTCGGTGATGTCCTCTTGGATGCGGCGGATCGCTTGGAGATTTCCCGAGTCGGCGTAGGCCTGCACGGCTGCGGGCATCCCCCTACCGCAAGGTAGTAGTGAAAGAGCTGTGTCAGGCGCTCGTGAACGAACGGGTCGAGGGGCTTGCGGCATCCCACGGCTTTCCGCGCCTCTTCTAGGAAGGTCTTGTCCATGCCGTTTGCCCAGCACCATTCCTCGAAGTCGAGCGGGTACATGGTGACTGTGCGCATGTAACCCACGGGCCACGACCGCACGTTTTTGAGCTCGATGCCCAGGAGCGAGCCGGAGAAGATGAAGTCGTATTGATCGCCCAGCCTGTCTACGAGGAACTTCGCTGCGGCGATCATCTCCGGCGCTTCCTGCACCTCATCGATGAAGATGAGGGTCCTGTTCGGGACGATGCGGCCGCTTGCGTACAGGGTGATACGCGAGAAGAGATCCTCGCTCGTCTTTGCTGTGGAAAACGCTTCGGCGGCTCCCTCGATTTCGAGAAGGTTGACCTCGGCTACCTGCTCGTAGTGCTGTCTGCCGAACTCGCGGATGAGATAGGTTTTCCCCACCTGTCGAGCTTCATCTACAAGTAGGGCTTTGCGAGAGGGCGTCCCCTGCCATTCCTCCAACTGAGACAGTGCTTTTCTGTTAAGCGTATGACCTCGTCTTTTCCCAATATCCAACATGTTATTGCGCCAATTATCTCAAAATACAACCATTAACCTCAAATCAAGGGACAGCAGAGCCAGCACATGAGGCTCGCTGGACTCGTCCGTGATCCGAGCTATGAGAAGGGCAAGCATATGGGTGGCGGCCGGCTTGGATTGGAGAGGCGAGCATGAACGCTTCCGAGGACATGAAGAAGCATGGCCTCACCGATAAGGCGCTGGATGCCATGTCCGCACCCTTATCTTCGACATAGTGAATGGTACCGGTGTTTCCAGTCGTGCAATTGCGCCGGGACGAGGGGTATCGCTACGGTGCGAGACTCCTGATCGGAATCACGTAGACCCCCTTATCGATCGCGTATGTATAGGCGGAGGTTGCCGCAAGGACCCCCATGTGGCTAGAGGGATGCACGCGTGTCCCTGGATTGCCGTCCGCAGCCTTGTTGCGCATGCGCTTGAGCGGCACAACGGCTATGATCTTCCGGTGTAGACATCCCCTCATGTGAGACTGGCAGCCGATCGGGCCCTTTCTGCCACGGAGGGCACTTATTCCGCAGATTTTGGGTGTGGTTTGCCCATCGGACGGAGAAGCGGCCCGTATTTGCGCAGCTCAGCGGGAGCCGTGTACCGGCCCGATGGCGATTCGAGACCCAAAATCTGCGGAATAAGTGCCCTCCGTGGCAGAAAGGGCCCGATCGGCTGCCAGTCTGCCTCGGGAAACGGGGTGTCCGGTTGCAGAGGATCATATCCATGTCGGGTGGGAGCAAAGAGGCGTCACCGATGCTACCGTGCACGGCCTCTCTCGATGAATCCGTCCGAGGAGGGATGCCGAAAGGCCGTAGAATGGGAAATACGAGCAGGAACCGTATCTTCGCCTACAGAGATTATCTGGACATCTTGCGCAAGGGGACTCGAAACCAGCAGGCCCTGCTGGCAGTGCGACGATTGTCGGTGGATGACGATCGGAATATAGCCGGCGTTTACGAGGCGGGGCTGCACGTACCCTATCGTGTCTGCCCGGAGCGCGGGAGCACCTACACGGCGAGATCCCCTACCTGAGAGCAATTTGGAGTTGTAGGAAGATTTGCCGAAGCTCTCCGATCGCCGCTCTCTACCAACAGGCTTTTTGCACGCGATTCCGGACGGTTCAGCGATATCTGCGGGAAAATCTTCCTACAACTCCAAATTGCTCTCAGGTAGGGGATCTCGCCGTGTCCTTACGCGGAGCCGGGAACCGGCCGACCGGGAGGTTGAGGAGGCGTCTACGGCTGGCTCCCGGTTCTGGCTGCGCATGTCCCTGAAAACCGGTCGGTCCTCCATCTTGTTCGGATTTTTCGCCTGATGCAGGGTTGAGCTTGTAAACCGCGCTGCTTTTCTATGGGCGATCCTGAGCCATGCGCCTTACTATTCATTGATAAGTTACTCACTTTTATACCGTACTTATCAATGAAACCTTTGGACCCCTGTTACTGTCGAGCGCCACACGGTTGCGAGCTTGCAACTTCTTCTGACCGGCGGTTCCTTCCCCAAATCGCGGTGCGCCATGACGTGGGGAGGCGGTGGTATGATGACAGCGGCGTTCTGAACATCGGGATCATAGACTTTCTCCTCGATGACAGCCTGTTTTTTGAGCCATCGCGCGTTCGCCCCGCACTAGAGGGGCCTTACCTACGCTCCGTGGGAAAAGGGCCCGGACGCGATCGTCCGGGCCCCTTCGAGGTCTGATTATGTGTTCGTTCGGGGTTGCCTTACAGCCTCTCCTTGGACACCATGGATCTGACGCCAAAGCCGGCACAGGCCATCACGATCGAGGCGAGAGCCAACCCGAAGGCGAGGAGGGAGGGGCTCCCATCCCCGGTTCTCGGCGTCGCTTGGGGCTTTTCCGCGTCAGGGGCCTGCGCGGAGCCGCCGGTCGTGGCCGGAGCGGTACTGGGCGTGCCGGGCGTGCCAGGGGTCTCGGGCGTGGTGCCGCCGGGCTCCGAGCTGCCGCCGGAAGACGCCGCCTTCACCGTGAAGTCGATGTCCACCCGGTCATCGTCGAAGACCACGGTGACGGTGTGCTTGCCGGGGCTGAGCTCTTGCAGCACGTGGGCCTTGAGCGTGATGATCGTGCTGCCGGATCTGGCCTCGTACTCATCCTCGGACAGGAGTCTGCCATCGAGCTCGACGGCCCTGAAATGCTCGAAGCAGGCGTCGTTGTCGCCGACCCGGTCCACGGTCAGCTCGTAATCCTCGCCGCTACCCTGCGTCCATGTGCCGTTGTCGCCGGAGGAGACAGCGTAGGTATCCTCGGTAGGAGCCGTGGCGTCCTGCTCCCACTGGGCGTAGAGCGTGAGATCCTCAGCGGGATCGATGGGATCGCCGACCGCATAGGGGGTGCCCGAACCGTCGGCGCTCGTGTTCCAGCCCTTGAACGTATGGCCGTCGCGCACGGGCGTTCCCGCTACGACGAGCGGTTGGGCGACTGCCGTTGCGGACCACTGAGCATACAGGGTTGCGTCAGCGTCTGCGGAGTAGGTGCCGCCGGCCTCGTAGGGATCGCCGGTTCCATCTTGCAAGGTGTTCCAGCCAGTGAAGCTGTAGCTTGTCGTGACCGTTGCCGTCTGGGCCGAGGGAGCTCCGCTGCCCCCGTTGGCATCGTAGGACACGGTGTAGCCGGGTGCCGTGGTGTCAGGACGGGCCGGTGTGGATGTGGGAAGGGTAAGATCCTCCCCGACAACCTTGTCTTGGCTGCCGGGCACGCTCGACGCGTCACCGCCGTTGGCGTCGAAGGCGATAGTGACGGTGATGGCGGGAGGCTTCGCCTCGCCGACCGTCACCCGGAAGACATCGTAGGCGAGGGCATGCGCATAGGGCGCATTGCCTATCACGGGGTTCGTGCTTCCGATCTTATTCCCAGCATAGATGCGGGTATAGGTCTCGCCAGTGGTAGTGGTCACCCTCACCGTGACTTGGTCGGCGAATTTACACCCCGGTTCGAGCTCCACACAAAAGGAATAGGACAGCTCATCCCCCGCTGCAATGGACGTCAAATCTCCGTATGCATTTGCCTGATACGCGGGGTTCCACTGCGCATCGGGACTGCCATAGGTCGATTCCCCATCGCTCATCCGCGTCCAACGCTCGTAGGTGTTGCGGCCGTCATCGGGCCTTAGGGTGTAGGGTGCGTCGGGATCGACCGTCCCCGTAAAGGGCACTAGGGCGGGCGGCTCCCCGTTCGAGGCGGAGATATCCACAGAAACATTGTTGATCTCGATGGTGTTGATGACGGTGATGGGGGCGAAGATCGGCGTTACGGTCACGTTGGAACCGGGCATCGTGAAGCTCAAGGCGATCGCGCTTCCATCGGGCCAGGGGACGGGATACTCGATGGACTCGCCGGTCTCGTTGTCAGTCACTGTGCAGGACTTGAAGTAGTAGCCCTCGTCGGGGTTGGAGACTAGGGAGATCTGCGCGCCCTCTGGTGCGAGAATCGCGTCTTCTTCGGGAGAGAACGAGGCAGACGTGTTTCCATAGGTGATCTCCAAGCGAGATATCGACCCATGCTCGGTTTCCCCGACCTTGATCCCGTACGAGGCGGCGACGAAGTCGTGGAGTGTGATGGTGGCGTCGGACCCTAGATCAGAGACCCACATCTTGAGCATGCCGTCATCGTAACCGAACCCGTGGTAGCACCGAACTCCTGTCACACCGTCTCCACCGTCCCTATCGGCCTTCGCGAAGTAGCGCCTGCCGTCCTTCATGGTGATGGTGACTTCAGCGCTGTATTTTGGTGCGCTGTCCGGACCGCCGCCACCCGGCGTGGTCTCCACCGTGATCTCCGTCGTACCCTCGACGGTCTCCCATTCGCCGTCCGGCGTGCGATAGGTCATGCTCAAGCTCTCCACCTGAGAGCTGTTCTCGCCGAGCCTGACCGTGAGCGTGTACGGCAACTCATACTGCGGACCGAGTTCGACGATGGTGGGAGTCACGGTCACGTCGGAGGCGGGCATTGTGAAGGTTTGGCCCACCTCGTAAGAGGCTGTCTCGCCGGTCGCGTCGTCGGTTACTGTGTAGGAAGCGAGTCGGTAGCCCTCTTCGAGTGAGAAGTACGGTCCGACCGCCACCCCTGCCGGTGCGGCATTCCCTCCCCCACTGCTTACCCCGTATCTAAAGGCGTAGCGCGATTCTTGCATGTGCTCGGCATCGTCGGTTCTGATCTCATGCATAGCGATGAGGTCGAGCGTGATAGCAGGGTCGGACTCGAGACCATCGGGCGTGTTGAGGTAGATAGTCACCGTGATCGCACCGTCAGCATTATTGGAGAGGCTACTTACCACCTCGGTGCCTCGAGCCCTCACGAAATACTGCGTGCTGCCTTGCATGGTGAGGGTGACGTAGATGATGCCGTCCTTGCGCACATCAGCCGTGATCTCCGTCGTGCCGATGGCGGTTTTCTTCTCGTAGTTCGAATCGTAGTAGCTCATGCTCATGCTTTGAACCTGCGAACTGTTCTCACCGAGTCTGACGGTGAGCATGTGCCCGGCTTCCCGCGATTCGGGGGTCGTCGTGTCTTCCCCGCCTCTCGTGGCCATCGGCTCCCCATCCGAGGGGGCCTCGGGCTCGGCCGCCGGCTCCCCAGAGGGCTCCACGGTTGGCTCAGGAGCAGCTTCAACATCCGAGGAGGACTCTGCGGGAATCTCGTCGTCGGCAACGATATCCTCTTCCTCCGCCGGAACGACGACGTCCGGCAGATCCTCCTCATCGGAGGCGTCGGCCTGATCGGCGTCTGCCACCGCCTCGACTACGGCATCCTGTGTGTCGGCCATGCTCTCAGCCTGCCCGCCGTCGACTGCGGACTGCGCGAGCACAGCGCTCGGCAGCAATCCCAAGGCGAGCACGAGCGTTAGCGCGAGCGCGCGGATGCGTCCTGCACGATCTCTCATAGGTTGTCCCTTCTTTTTCTTTTCCGCGGCCCCAGAGTACGGGGGCGCGAGAACCTCGACCTCAGGGATCCTTTCTGCGAACCCATCGGCGGTTTCCTACGGTTTCCAAGTATGGGGAAATCGCACGCGTCTCACGGCAGATTTCCGATTCTGGCCGTGCCCGTCCTGAAATCGGCCGACGCGAGGGCCTCGTCGGAACGGGACTACCCGGCTCTGATGGCAGAATTGGCTGCTTCTGAGGGCATGGACGGCGCATCATCCTCGAAGGGAGTGGAGAAGCGCTACCGGTACCGCCGCGCACGGCCCTTCCTGGTGGGGCTGCCCGAGGAGGAAGGCCAATAGGTTATAAGGAAGCTGCTCACAGCCCATCCTTTCATCGTTCTTACTGCAGATGTATCTGGGAGCAGGGGATGCCATGTGCCATATCCGGCATTTTTTATCTCAAGTTTGATTGATAAATTGAAATAACCTGACCGTGCTGTAATCGGTATTTCAAGTTAAACGGAGATGCTGCCGCAAGCGTTGGCGATGCAGCGGTTCCAAGCGGTTCCATAGCGCCCTCGGACAACGTGCAGAGGAACCTCGATTTGCTGAGGGGAGGCGTGCTCCACCGCAGCAGAGATCACCAGGCTCACAGGATTCAGCCGAAGAGGCGCTCTGAAGCGGCTCAACCCTCCGGCGCATCGGAGTTTCGGCGGGATTCGTAGCGAGCCTCGTCCCGGAACGGAACACGTCGGGCCGGCTTGGAGACCTTTGTGCTGCCCGCCCTGCTTGCCAAGCGCCTTTCCAGCAGATTGAAATAGCCGATGACCTCAGGGACCTCGAAGACGCGATTCCGCTTCCCCTTCGATGTCTCCTTGGCGATCCCCGCATCGAGGAGGGCGGAGACGGCGCCGTTGACTGCAGGGAAGGAGCGTCCCGTGAGCCTTGCCATCGATGAGATGGAGAACACGGGCGAGCCTTGGACCTCGAAAAGCATGAGCTCAAGCGCGGAACCCGAGCGGACACTCCCAAGCCGTTCGGCCCAGCCCTGCCTCAGCTGCTCCATTTCTGCGGCGAGCTCGGTCATCTCGCCTGCCGCGCGCTCGCAGCATCCCGAGAAGAACGCTATCCATTCATTCCTGGCATCCGTCTCCAACGATGGATCGTCGGTCCTCATGGCCGTCAGGTGGCGGATATATTCGCTCCGATACGTTGCAAGCACCAAGGATATGGGCGGTACGTAATCGCACTCGGGGAGATCGCGGCGCAGTATCGTGTGGATGAGGGCACGCCCGGTCCGACCGTTTCCGTCGGGGAATGGATGGATCGACTCGAACTGATAGTGGGCCATCGCAGCCTTGACCACGGGATCGACGTCATCTCTGTTGCAGAACTGGGCCAAGTCGTCGAGCAGGGCCTCGACATGTTCCGGCGCCGGGGGGACGTAGGCGGCCGACAGCGGATTGAAGCCAGATCCCCCGACCCAGTTCTGCTCGGTCCGTATCGTTCCTCCGACCTGCTCGATCCTCGTTCCTTTGCATAGGGCGCGATGGATGCGTTTGAATGTATCGACGGCCATCGCTTCATCGCGCTCGGCCTCCTCGATGGCAGCCTCCATGGCATGGATGTTGCCGATCACCTCGACAGCGCTCCTATCGAACCTGAGATTCGGCGGCTCATCCTCGTAGAGCTCTGCCCTGAGGATCCGTCTTGTCCCTATCGTCAGGCCCTCGATATGTGAGCTCGAGACGGCTTCCGCCCGGAGAAGCAGCCGCGCGATGCCCTCGGTGCTGGCGGCTCTCGAGCCGAGGTTGGACAGGGAGGCGATGAGCTTCCCGGCCCTGCTGGCGGAGCTGGCTGCCTCCGAGGACATGGACAGCGTATCATCTGCGAGGGAAGTGGGGAGGTACCACCGGTATCGTCCCCCTGCGCGATCCTTCTTGGTGAATCCGCCCGGGGTGGAATGCCAGTAGGCTGTATGGAAGCTGCCCATGGCCCGTCCTTTCATAGCTATCGTTCTTAATTAAGGTTATCAGATAACCTTTAATATGGAGGTGGCATATGAAAGGTTCCTACCCACGACCGGTTTCCGATTCTGGCCGTGCCTGATCTGAAATCGGCCGTTCGGTTCTGCCATAGTAGTTCTGACGAGGGGGGGAGCGGCCAAGATGTCCTTCCAAAACGTGCTGAACGGGTATCTGAGGGAGCTCGGCCTGACGGCGAAGGAGCTCGCGTACG
This sequence comes from Actinomycetes bacterium, assembly GCA_029546925.1. GTDB lineage: Bacteria > Actinomycetota > Coriobacteriia > Coriobacteriales > Atopobiaceae > RUG721. The sequence goes on along the minus strand of JAKPQM010000008.1, from coordinate 58,816 downwards.
AGTCATGCCTCTCCGAGGCGACCATCAGCCGTTATCGCAGCGGAAGGAGTGTGCCGGAACCCGGTTCGACGACGCTTCCCGCCTTGGCACGGGGATTTGCGGTCCTCGGCCGACGCAAGGGGATCGAGTTCGGCGAGGAGGCCATCCTCGCGCAGATGCATGATGCCCTGCCGGATACCTATGCATTCGACAGCCTCCGGAAGAAGCTGGGCCGCATCATGGCCGAGCTCGGGATCAGCACGGTCAGCCTTGCGAAAGGCCTGAGCTTCGACGCATCCTATGTCTCACGCATCCTCAACGGAAGTCGGAAGCCGTCCGATCAGGAGGAGTTCGCCAAGCGTGCCGCGCGGTTCGTCGCGCGGCAGTGCACCACCGATGACAAGCGCGATCGCTTCCTCGGCCTCATGGGATTTCCAGCGGATAGGCGTCTCGACACTGAGTCGATCTACAGGGGGCTGCTCTCTTGGCTTACGGATGGGGAGGAGCTTCCCGGTGCCGGCAACCTCGCCGACGATTTCCTCATCGCCTTGGATGCCTTCGATCTCAACGACTACATCCGGGAGAACCGTTTCGATGGCCTGGGCGCACCGCCGCCGCTCGATCTTCCCGCACGCACGTCATATTACGGGTTGGAGGGGATGAAGGAGGGCGAACTCGACTTCCTGAACAGAGCGCTCCTCTCGGATGCCGCCGAAGAGGTCTTCATGTTCAGCGACATGCGTGTGGACGATATGGCGGCCGATGCCGCTTTTTTGAAGAAGTATATGCTCGGCCTTGCCCTGCTGCTGAAGAGGGGGATGCGCATCAGCGTGATCCACAACCTCAACCGCCCGCTCAACGAGATGATGGTGGGGTTGGAGAATTGGATCCCTCTGTATATGACCGGACGGATATCCCCGTACTACCTCAAGGGCGTGCACAACGGCGTATTCTGCCACTCTCTGAACGTATCGGGAACCGCAGCGCTCAGCGGCGAGTCCATTGCGGGCTTCCATGCGAAGGGCAGGTACTATCTCAGCACGGATGGCGGCGAGGTCGCCTATTATCGCGAGCGTGCCGACGATCTGCTCGGCAAGGCCCAGCCGCTCATGGAGATATACCGCTCCGATAAGGCGGACGCGTTCCGCCTGCAGGTGGCCAACGAGCTGCAGGAGAAGGAAGTGCTGCATCGCTACTCCACGCTTCCGATCTACACGCTTCCCGAAGACGATCTGTCAAGGCTGTTAGAGCGGAATCGCCTGCCCTCAGCCGATAGGGAGAGGATCCTCTCCTTCGCGTCCAAGCAACGGGAGGCATTCGGCCGTCGCGCCGAGGACGGCCTTACCGATGAGATCCCCCTGCTGTCCGCAGACGAGTTCGCCGAGCATCCGCCTGCACTCGACCTATCCCGTATGTTCTACGATCGTTCCATTCCCTATGACTACGGGACCTACTGTCGCCATTTCGAGCAGACGATGTGCGCCGGGGGGGGGTTTTTTGGCCGCTATCGTGCCGTTCCGAACGAGAGGACCTCGTTCAGGAACATACAGATCACGGTCACGCGCGGCAACCTTGCGATGGTCTCCAAATGCAACGCGCCGATCGTTCATTTCGTTATCCGCCATCCTGCGCTGTGCGATGCGCTTCGGGACATGGCCACCCCCGCAGAAGGCTAGCCTAGCCGCCCCTCGTTCCCTGCTTGGATCGACGTGCAGTTGAATCACGCTGCCCTTGACACAGAAAAAAGTTGAGCCTATCTTACTAAGGCTGCAATTCGTCCAAGATCCGATTAACGGTAGGGAGATCTATATATGGCACAAACAATGTTGGAAAGCTTCGTCGGCGCGTTCGGGCTGAGAAGCAACGGCTCCATGGCTGTCGATCTCGTCGCGGGATGTCCGGTGTCGCTGAACTTCGGCAAGCGCAACGTAACGGTCAAGACGGCGATGGAGAAAGAGCAGTTCGAGGCTGTCGAGGATGCGCTCAACGCAAGCCTCGCCTCATCCGGAATCGGAAAGGCGATTTTTGACAAGGGCTTTGTCCAATTCGTATTGAACAGGCTTGATAAAGCCGTAGAGGAGTATTCCGCGCTTCGAGGCGCGATCCAAACATACATCGCGCCCGCCTCCTCTCAGCTGCCCTGTCCTGCCTGCGGCATGGGATCCTGCGACATCGCAGCATTCCATGATTTTTCTGAGGACTCCCTCAGCTCGAGGAACGAGTTCGTGAGGACTCATGCCTCCTGCCACGCAAAAATCGTCGAACAGTCGAGGACGAGGATAAGCTCAGGGGAGGGAAACTACCCTCTCGGTATTCTCGGTGCGATTCTGGGCGCCGTCCTTGTCCTGGCGGTTTCCCTCCTTATCGTCATGCTTGCGGACACCGTGTTCGCCATCTTATTTGCTGCGGTTCCCTTCGCAGCCGGTATGGGCTACCGTCTCTTCAAGGGCCCCTACGGCCTCAAGGGCATCCTCACGATCGCCGTGATCAGCATCCTTGCATTTGCGGGGTACATCTATATCGAGTGCTCGCACTTTATTGCAGCATATCTTGAAACATCCATCTTCTATGTGATGTCGCAGTTCGAAGCTGTCGTGCAGGCTGCGTTCTCTCCGGAGTATCTCGCTGAGGACTGGTTCCAGATCATTTCCTTTGTCGTGGGCCTCGTTCTGTCGATCATAGTGAACCCGGCGTCTGCCAAGCTTGCGCTCAACGATATCCAAGGTTTCGAATCGATGGTGTTGCCTCTCGGCAATCAGGAACTGCCTCAAATAATCGAACAATAGCGTAATTACAGCACGATATGCAGCAGCGAACCGCCCCGAAAGGGGCGGTTCTCGTATGAGTAGGGAACGGTGGGCAGAGGGTGCTTTCGAGGCACGCCACGAGGAACGATGCCTACGCCGTTGCGGCCAAGCACCCTCTACAGACGCCCCGCGATCTCACCCGCTCCATCTGGATATGCGTTTCCAGACAGAATCGGACGGTATTTTGTCCGAAAACCTATATCCAGACGGGACGGGTCGCCGTCCATGCGAGATGGGCATCCGCCTAGCTGAACGGGGGGCGGGGCGTTGTTCGCCTAGGAAACAGCGGTCATCCGCAGTATTTATTGTATTAAAGGAGAAAATCTGCAAAAAAATGTAGAAATCAGCTTAAAATTCATTTATTATCGTACTAACAATGCAATGAGGGGTACTATTCCCATTACATCGGCTTACCGTTCGCAAATTGTGTTGGGAGGTGCGCCGAATGCTGATCAACTTCAGCTTCTCGAATTTTAAGAGCTACCGAGACGAACAGCAGTTCTCCATGCAGCGTCCGGCAAATGCGCAGAAGCATGAGGAGGGCGACTGGAAGCGGAAGGACATTTCGACCGTTGCCGGCGTCTACGGAGGAAACGCCTCCGGCAAATCGGCCTTTTTCGATGCATTCCAGTTCGTCGCCAAATACATTGTCAACGGCTTCAACCCGAACTTCGACATCGGAGCTCTGTTCCAGCCGTTCAGGTTGGACGAGATGACAAGGAGCGGGGAGTCTGAGTTCCTCGTCGATTTTCTTGGAACGAACGATACTCGCTACCTATACGAACTGAGCATCATGGGCGGCAAGATCGATTACGAGTCTCTACGTGCGTACAATGGCAATCGCACAAATCGTATATACGAGAGGGAGCGCAACGGCGGTTCGTACAGCTACAAGTATGGGCGCACTTTTTCCGGTGCGAAAAAGACATACGAGCAGATGGCCCGCCCAGAGACCCCGTACATCTCGGTCCTCTATGCCGCCAACGCGGCCATAGTCCAGCCGGCCTGCGAGTTCTTTCGCAATCGCGTCGGCTTTTACCGGGCCGACTTGTTCGACTGCGAATTGTCCAACATAAGAATCGGGCTCAAGAAGGGCACGTCCCCCGCAAAAGCACTTGCGGCCCTTATGGCGAACACCGATCTCGGCATCTCCGTGGTCCAGACGAAGGATCTCCTCGACGAGCTGCAGGAGTCGAGCCAGCAGCCCGGCGATCCCCGCGAGGGAGGCTATGAAGATCTCGCATCGGGCGTTCTCGCCCTCGTCGAGCCGGAGCTAACGCGCGAGGAACGGCGGAAACGCGCGCAGAGCCTTGCCAAGCAACCATCGGAGCCGCGCTATGAGTTCTCATTCATGCACAGGGGCAAAGACGGTTTTGAGGAGTCGTTCACCGAGGACGAGGAGTCGAGAGGGACGCTTGCGGTCCTCGCGTTCTTCTCGCTGGCGCTCAGGCTCCTGAGCAGCAGATCGGTGGGATTCATCGACGAGGTTGACTCAAGCCTTCATCCTAACTATGTCCAAGAACTGGTCGCGCTCTTTAAGGATCCAAGGACTAACCCGCATCAGTCGCAGCTGATCTTCACTACGCACGATGTTTCGCTCATCACCCGGACGGGAGCGGATCCCCGCATCTTGGACCAAGACCAGATATGGCTTGTCGAGAAGGCCGTTGATGGGAGCTCTTCCCTCTATCCGGTCACCTCGATACCCTCACGCTGGGACGAGAACTTCGGAAGAAACTACTTGCACGGCATCTACGGCGCAGCTCCTCGCCCCGACTTCCACGAGGCTTTTGTTCAAGCAGCAAAGGATTTGCAGGATGCGCACATCGAGCTCACCGCTGAAAAATATGGTGTTGAGGCCTAGTGGCTGCCAAGCGGAGAAGAAGGGCTGATAGCCCCCTGATAATCTCTGCGCAGAAAGCCGCCTACCTAATCGCGCTTCCCTTGGAGCATCTTGGCAAGGTTGCGGAAGCGTGTCTCGGAGAGCGCTTTGCGGGGGATGTAGACGTATCTGCGCTTTCCGAACTTGGCGAGCGCACCATCGGAGTCCTCGGCGAGCTTCTTGAACTCGGAGAGAGGATATGAGGAGACCGTATCGTCTGGTCCCTCGACGACCATCGCCTCGGCAGTCACGATAACATGGCGGTCGGGGTTGCCGATCTGGGCGAGGCTCGATTTGGAGACATAGCGGTCGCGTATCTTGGTCCAGTTCTGGCCGACGATGCTGAGGACTATAAAGAGGATGAACGCGGCGATGGCTACCGGGTAGAGGGGACGCTCCCGGTCGTACAACGAGCCGATGATGAGTAGTAGGAGCACCATCGAGGAACCTGCCACGATCTGCTGTATCCTGTTCGACCCGACAAGTCCTGCAGCGTTGAAATAGTTCAGATCGTCCATCTCATAGGAGAACGAGTAGAGGACCTCGCCATATCTCTCATCGTCATGCCGGGCTTTCCCCCGATTGGAAGCAGTTTTTTTCGTCGTAGCCTTTGCCATGGGAGCCCCTTCGTCCGCACGCCGCACCCATTTATCCTATCGCGAATGGAGGTTGCGTGGAGCTGATATGTAAGAGTTTTGTGCACGGTGCCGGTCGCAAACGCTTGCCGATACAAACAATCCGTCTGCGCACCGGTTTCGAATGGCCGGAGGAGATACGGGGATGATAAAGACACGGAAGGCGGTAATCGTACATGACTCGGCCGGGACCGCCTGCCTGACAAGCCTTAGGTGCTTGAGGTTTCACCAAAGTGGGGGCCTTTGACGTCGGTCAGGGGCCTCCGTCCATATCACGTCAAAGCGAGCAGATCGAGACAGGATAACCCTAGCGACCAGCACCGATAAGGGCTGCACGTCGGTCTCGCATCCCCCCGGTGGGGACTCATATGCTACAGTTATGTCCCAAGCGTGCTGGATGGGTGCGGGCGACGCCATACCCCGAACCTGGTCAGGGCCGGGAGGCAGCAGCCATAAGGAGTCACTGGCGGGCGCCCGTTCCCATCGAGCACGCTTGGCATGTCGTTTTCGATCGACCGATAGGACCACATGGGATTCATCTCGTATATCTATGAACTCATCAAAGACCCGCGTACCGCCATAGCCACATGGATCGGCATGGGCCCAGTTGCTGCATACGGTTTTGTCTTCCTCATCATCTTCATCGAGACGGGCGTCGTGTTCTTCCCGTTTTTGCCCGGCGACTCGCTGCTCTTCGCAGCGGGTTATTTCTCCCATCCCGAGAGCCTCCCGCAGGGCCATTTCACCCTGCCCCTGCTGCTGGGCTTGGTGTGGGCTGCGGCCATCTTGGGCGATCAGATGAACTTCGCCATCGGCCACTTCTTCGGTCGCAAGATCATCGAATCGGGTAAGGTCAAGGCAATGACACCCGAACGCATCGAGAAGAGCCAGGCCTTCCTCGAGAAGTGGGGATATCTCGCCATCTTCCTCGGGCGCTTCTTCCCCTTCATCCGCACCTTCGTACCCTTCCTTGCGGGTGTAGGCGGCATGCACTGGCGCAATTTCGTAATCTACAACGTGACGGGCGGCATCACCTGGTCCACCACCTTCGTGGTGCTCGGCTACCTTGTGGGAGGCATCCCCGCCGTGCAGGAGCACTTCGGCCTGCTCGTGGGCTCCATCATCGTCATCTCCGCAATCCCAGCGGGTGCGACGTTCATCCGCTCCCGCCTCAGCAAGGGCAAGAAGAAGAACAACGCTTAAGCGCGCACCAGCGATGCATCAGGATACCCACATCGATCTCGAGTTCTTCGCACGTTGTGCAGCAGGCTTCGAAGGCACGCTTTCCCGAGAACTCAAAAGCCTTTCCGTGAGACGCGTCCGCCCGCTCAAGGGTGGTGCCGCGTTCTTCGGCACGATTGCCGACGCATATCGCGTCTGCCTTTGGAGCCGCATAGCCACCCGCGTGCAGCTGATGCTCGCCCGTCTTGACGCGCGTGATGCCGACGCCCTCTATACCGGGGCCACGAGGATGCCGTGGGAGAACCACGTCGCGTCCGGCGCCACCATCGCGGTGCAGGCGCATGGCGAGAATTCGTTCCTGCGCAACACCCAGTTCACAGCGCTCAAGGTGAAGGATGCCGTATGCGACCGCCTGCGCAAGGTGTGCGGCGAGCGTCCGGACGTCGATCCGCACGACCCCGACCTTGCCATCGATGTCTCGGTCCACGAGCATCACGCGACCATCTACCTCAACCTCTCCGGCCCGTCGCTGCACCGCCGGGGGTATCGCGAGCAGTCCGTCCAGACGGAGGCTCCGCTCAAAGAGACGCTGGCAGCGGGCATGCTGCTGGCTGCCGGCTGGTATCGGCTCGCGCGGGAGGGTGCGGCCTTTGCCGATCCGATGTGCGGCTCGGGCACGCTCGCCATCGAGGCCGCCCTCATCGGAGCCGATATCGCGCCGGGGATCCTGCGCGCGCGTTGGGGTTTTACGGGTTGGGCGCAGCATGATGATGCACTCTGGGATGAGATCGCAGACGAGGCACGGCGACGCGCGGATTCGGCCCGTGAGCATGGGGCGCCGCTCGTTGCGAGCGATTGCGATGCCCGTGCCATCTCGATTGCGCGGGCGAATGCCGAGCGGGCCGGCGTCGCGCATATGATCAGCTTCTCTGTCGTTGGCGCCGAGCATCTTGGATCCCGTCTCGAGGCGGCATGCGGCTACCTGCCCGAGCGCGGCCTCATCGCCGTCAATCCCCCGTATGGCCACCGTCTCCAAACAAGCGGCGGGCTCTCCGGAACGTATGCGGCGCTCTCGCAGGGAATCGCTTCTCTGCCGGAAGCTTGGCGCATGGCCGTCATCACGCCGGATGCTGGTATCGATACCGCCCTCGGCCGACGGGCAAGCCGAACGATTCCCTGTTTCAACGGTCCCATCCGCGCAGCTGTCCGCCTCTACGATACGATGCCCTCCCAACGCGCCGAGGTCGAGGTCATCTCGCTCGCGGGTGCGCGGCATACGGTCTCTGTGGCGGAGGAGAACAGCGGCCAGTTTGCGGCGCGCCTGCGCAAGGTTGCCAAGGAGCGTGCGAAGTGGGCGCGCAAAGCGGGCATCACGTGCTATCGCATCTACGATGCCGACCGGCCGGAATACGCGTTGTCGGTCGACCTCTTCACCGCATGCCGCCCAGACAGGGAGCGCTTTATCCGCGTTGAGGAGCATCCCGCTCCGGCCGCCATCGATGCCGACCGTGCCGATATCCGATTTTCCGATGCCTGCGCCCTTATCCCGGTTGTGCTCGATATCGACCGTGAGAACATGCATGCGCAGGGAAGATCGCGCGGGGACGGGGGAGAGCAGCAACGCTCCGCCCGAGACCCCCTCGTCATCCACGTCGAGGAGCGGGGGCATGTTTTCGAGGTCAACCTGAGCGCGCGCCATGATAACGGTTTGCCGCTCGATCAGCGTGCGGTGCGCGAGCTGATCGGCTCGATGGCGTCGAAGGCGCGCTTCTTGAGCCTCGGCTCCTATGCGGGGGCACCGGCGGTGTATGCGGCTGCGGGCGGGGCTACCGAGGTCACCGTGGTCGATCCGGCACAATCCTATCTCGATTGGGCGCACAGGGCTCTAGGGGAGAATGGCTTCTCGGATAGGCGGTATCGCTTCGAGCGGTCCGAGCTTGCAGCATGGCTTAGCAGCGCAGGACGATCAGGTCGGGCTTTCGATCTTGCGTACTGCGATGTCTCTGTGCTCTCAGATCATCTGCCCCTCGATCGGGTCGCCGACGTGCTCGCTCCCGATGGCGCCCTCATCCTCATAGCGAGGTCGCGTGCCTTCAAGATCGACGGGCGCGCACTCGAAGCCGCGGGCTTTACGTTCGAGGACGTGACGGCACGCACCATCCCCCACGATTTCGAGCGTACACCCAGGATCCACCGCTGTTGGCTCATCGCACGACGCTTGCGTTAAGGCAGACGAAGGAGCCCGTTCCATCCGGGCGGCCAACCCCCGATGCCGTATACTGATAAGGCACGATACCGATGCGGTTGCGGAGGGCGCATGGAGTCCCTATACAACAAGTACCGTCCCACGACCTTCGATCAGGTCATCGGCCAGCGCCATGTGGTCGAGACGCTTGAGCGAGCGGTGCGCGAGCGGCGCGTGAGCCATGCCTATCTGTTCTGCGGCCCGCGCGGAACGGGCAAGACCACCATGGCACGCCTGCTTGCGAAGGCGCTGCTCTGCCAGAGGGGAACGGGGCACCTACCCGATGGAAGCTGCGAGGATTGCCAGCTCATCGCGGCGGGCAACCATCCCGATGTGCTCGAGATCGATGCCGCTTCCAACACCGGCGTCGACAACGTGCGCGACCAGATCATCTCGCGCGCCAGCTATGCGCCCGTGCGCGGCAACTACAAGGTCTATATCATCGACGAAGTCCACATGCTCACCCCGGCGGCGTTCAACGCGCTGCTCAAGACCCTCGAAGAACCTCCCGAGCATGTGGTCTTCGTCATGTGCACCACCGATCCGCAGAAAATCCTCGGCACGGTGCTCTCGCGCGTGCAGCGCTTCGACTTCCACGCCATCAGCGACAACGACCTGCAGGCCCATCTCGTGCAGCTCTGCGCACAGGAGGAGATCGTCTACGAGCCTGCCGCGCTCGAGCTCATTGCCCGCAGCGCTCACGGCGGCATGCGCGATGCGCTCAAGACCCTCGAGCAGCTTGCCCTCTATACCAGTAAGAACGTGACGCTCGGCGCTGCACGCGACCTGCTCGGCGAGACGGACGCGCGTACGCTCGCGCAGGTGGCGCAGGCTCTGGCCGCTCGCAACGTTCCTGCGCTCTTCTCGCAGGTGGCGAGCCTTGTGGAGAGAGGACGCGACCTGCTGCGCTTCGCTAACGACCTTGCCGCCCACCTGCGCGACGTCTACGTGGTGTCGGTGGTCGGCGCCGATAAGAGCATGCTGTCTGCCAGCGCGGATGATCTTGCCGGGCTCTCCTCCGAAGCGGCCGCATTCGCAGATCCCGATCGTGTGGCACGAGCACTCGGGGTGCTCGCCGATGCCGTGAGCGAGATGCGCTACACCACCAACCAGCGTCTCGTGCTCGAGGTGGCGCTCACCCGCATCTCCCGGCCCAAGAGCGACCTCACCCTCGAGGCCGTGGCCGAGCGCGTGGGAAGCCTCGAACGCAGCGTCCGCGCCCTCGCCTCGCCCACAGGCGTTGCGGTAGCAAGTCGTGCTGCAGCGGGGACCGGAGAATCCGCATCCACCTCCGGTGCGGAAGCCCAGCAGGTCCCCGTACCGGCTTCTGCGCCGTCGCCCGCGCCTCGGCCTGCTTCGCAGCCCGCATCTCAGCCGGCCCCACGGCCCGCATCTCAACCGGAATCCAGATCCGAGCCCGAATCAGAATCCAAGCCCGCAGCTGCGGCTACGCCAAAACCTGCAGTATCTGAACCATCTGCGCCTGCAAGCACGCCCTCCGATCTGCAGCGCAAATGGCGGCATGTTGTCGAGAAGGTTCGTACAGCAAGCTCCGCCAAGGGCTCGCTGCTCGCCAACGCAGTTCTCGAGGCAGATGATGGTGCGACGCTCTCCATCGCTTTTCCCGCAGGATCGCGTTTCGCGCTGCAGATGCTCAAGCGCGACGATGTGAGGACGCTTCTCAAAACAGCGATTGCCGAGGTGTTCGGACCGCGCTCGTTCGAGGGACACGAGTCTGCCGATGTGGTGCCCGTCCCCGCTGTGCCGGAACCTGCACCCGCGCCTGCGCCGATATCAGAACCCGCAGCAGGGCCTGCCAAGGCACCCCATTACGAGCCCACGCCCACATCGGCGTATGAGGCTGCGGCCTTTACCGAGGCGAGTTCCGAGCCCGAGCCCATGCCGTGGAATGATATCCAAGCAGACCCTGCCCCCGCGCCTGCTCTCGAGTCTGTCCCGGTGATTGAGGAGTCGCCCGCTACATGGGATGAGCTTGAGCGAGGCTCCTCTCCATCCGAGACGGCAGTTGAGGCTTCGCAAGCCGAACTGCAATCCGAGGAGGCACCCGCTTCCATCGATGGCCTCGAGGTGGCAACACCCGACGAGCTCGCGGGCATCGCCGCAATGCTCGAGGGGGCTTTCGGCCGGGGCGTGAGCATCGTTGTGGAAGAACCGGGCAGAGTTGGTAAAGATGCTGTCGAGTCTGTCGACGACGACCCCCTCGGCGGATATGAAGATTACGATGGGGGAGACGACTTCTCCGACGAGGATGACTGAGAGGGGAAACGCATTATGGCCTACGGACGTCCCAACATGGGCGGCATGAACCAGCAGCAGATGATGAAGCAGGCCCGCAAACTGCAAGAGCAGATGCTCGCAGCGCAGGCCAAGCTCGGTGAGACGGAGTTTTCCGCATCTACGGGGGGCGGCGCCGTCAAAGTCTCGGTGACCGGCGATATGCGCGTCAAGAGCATCTCGATCGATCCCGAAGCGGTCGATCTCGAGGATATCGAGATGCTCGAGGATATGATCATCGCTGCCGTGAACGATGCCATCGAATCTGCCGAAGCCGGTGCAAACCAGCAGATGAGCTCCCTCACCGGTGGCCTGAACATTCCGGGACTGTTCTAAGATGAACGGGGGCGGGAACGACGGCCGCGCTCTGCAGCGCCTGCTCGACGAGCTGGGGCGCCTGCCGAGCATCGGTCCGAAGACGGCTCAGCGCATAGCGTTCCATCTGCTCTCGACTGAGAAAGAAGAGGCACGCCGTCTCGCCCACGCCATCATCGATGTGACCGATCAGGTGCATTTCTGCCCCGTGTGCTTCAACTACGCCACGGGCGACACCTGTTCCATCTGTGCGGATAGCACACGCGACCGCTCTGCCATCTGCGTGGTTTCCGAACCGCGTGATGTGACGGCCATCGAGCGCGCAGGCGTCTATCGCGGGCTCTACCACGTGCTGGGCGGTGTTATCTCGCCCATGGATAAGATCGGTCCGGATCAGCTGCATGTGCGCGAGCTTCTCTCCCGGCTGGCGGCTGACGAGGTTGAGGAGGTCATCATCGCAACCAACCCCAACGTTGAGGGTGAAGCTACGGCAACGTATCTCTCGCGCACGATCCGCGCGCTGGGAATCCGCGTTTCGCGCTTCGCCATCGGGCTTCCGGTGGGGAGCGAGGTCGAATATGCTGACGAGATCACGCTCGCGCGTGCTATCGAAGGACGAAGCGAGCTCTAGGGCTCGGCAAGGAGACGGCTATGGCATCCCATTTCAAGCAGACCTACACCGAGGATTCGCCCTACGAGACCGAGGCAAGCCCCATGGCGAGCGATTCCATCACCAAGCTGCATACGGGCGAGGGGGCGCGCAAGTTCGCCTCCCAGCCGAAGAAAGAACGCGGCGGCCCGAAGCCCGCGCGTGCCGCCCTGATCGGCGTGGCGCTTGCCGCGCTGCTGGTCATGGTTGCCGGGTTCCTGTTCATCAGGGCCCTTGTCGGGCAGCCTCCTGATGATGCGGGCGATACGCCGGATGGCACGCAGCTCGAGCAGCAGCAGACGGCTACGGTGAGTGTCGACATGCAGACGGGAACGGTTGATTCCGGCAGCATCAGCTACATGGACGAGACCTTCTCGATGGTCAACATCGAGGGTTCGGTCGCTGTTGTCGCCACCGACGCGGTGGGCAACCAGCGCACGCTTTTCAAGCTCGAGGGGGTTCCCACGAGCCTGCTGTTCTATAACGGCATCATTCTGGTCCCCGAGAACCTGAATGATGGATGGGACGTGATCTCCTACGTGGTGGGCGGCGAGTCGCAGGCCGGTCCTATCGTGGAGAACGGCGAGCCCGTGCGCGGCGAAGGCGAGATCATCGATGCATATCTGGATGGCTCGGAGCTTGTCGTGGTAGACGCTGCGGGGGCGAGCACGAGGATCGCGCTGTAGAAAATGCAGTTGGACTGCGATTTGCTCTTTACAGGCAGGGAGTTTTTCGCTAAAGTTACCTATGCACTTGCTACGGGGTGTTAGCTCAGTTGGTTAGAGCGCCGGCCTGTCACGTCGGAGGTCGAGGGTTCAAGTCCCTTACATCCCGCCAGAATTTCCGCAGCTCACGGGCCAAATCCGTGAGCTTTTTTCGTTTCATGGCACTAAAAGGCACTACTTAGGCACTACTTCGGCACTACATGTGACGGGTCCGCCCAAAACTGCTGGGGTGGTCGTCGGCGAACGGCTGCGTATCGCGGCTAGGCAGACATCTCTAACGATAATGCGTCGACCGTAAATGAAAATAGAAGCACCTTTACGACCATAGTGCTGCAATTTCTCAACCAGCCATCAAAGCTGAATACAATGGCCCTGAACTTGCCCCACACCATCAATCGAGGAGGAAAGCATGGAAGGGCTCATCGAGGAAACAAGGCGCACATACGACCGTCCGATCGGTGCGAAGGAGGCTGCCGCTTGGCTCGGCATCTCCCTGTGCACGCTGCTCGAGTTCTGCCGGACGGGCCAGATCCCGGCGGTCAAGCACGGCGGGCGCTGGTACTTCTCCAAGAAGAAGCTCGCTGACTGGGCAGGCGTCGACGAGTAGGGTGTCATCGACATGCCGGACTATGAGAAGCCCCGTGACTTCTTCCGGGGGAAGGTGATTCCCCTCTACGCCGAGTGCGTTGGCGAGAGGCTGAGCCTCAAGGAAGCATTGCTCCTGCAGCAGCTGCACTACTGGCTGAAGGCCAACGAGCAGAATCCCGACCATATCTGGGATGGGCACGTGTGGGCCTGGAACTCGCTGAGCGATTGGGCGAAGGAAGTGCCGGTCGGGGGAGAGAAGACGAACAGCCGCCTGTTCGACCACCTCGTCGAGATGGGGCTCGTCTTGGCGGGCCAGCACGGCGGGCATGACCGGAGGAAGAGCTACACCATCGTCTACGCAGAGGCGGAGAAGCTCTCATATGGACAGAATGTCCGGATGATGCGGACAATTTGTCTGCATCAAGCGGACAACTTGTCGGCTTGCAATCGGACAACTTGTCTGCATGTATCAAAGAAAGAGATTACTCAAAGAAGTCACAAAGAGAGCGCTGCGGATTACTGAGGTTCGAGAGCGGCTTCGAGGAGTAAGCGTTGGGCATGGAGTGCGCAAAGGGCATCCTCGAGATCATGAACCCCGGCGGTGTTCACTACGACGGGGAGGTTGCGGATGCCTGCCCTGTTTGCGGTGATGCCAAGAGGGTGTACAGGAGGATTGTGCTCGGCGATGTGTCGTCCTCCCATGCTCGTATGCGTGCCGGCGCGAGATCGAGGCCGAGGAGCTTTCCAGGCGCTGGGAAGCGGAGCGCAGGGCCGCAGAGCTCAAGAGGAGGGCGTACCGCGGCTCCGAGGTAGCAGAAGAGTTCATGAAGCTCACGCTTGATGACTTGGACGGCGGCCTCCGGAAAGCTGCCGAGCTGGTCCTGAAAGAGTATCGGTCTGGTTATGGGATAACGCTATCCTACGGATCAGACCAAGGGAGGTGCCTCTTCAGCTGCGCGGTAACGAATGCTCTCTGCGAGGCTGGGGTTGCCGCGAGCTACGTGTCCGTCCAGGCTTTCCTTCGGGCGATCAAGCTGACGTACAACGATCCTGACGGGGGAGAGTCCGAGAGCTCGCTTCTCAGGGACAGGCTGAATGCTAGGGTTTTCATCATCGACGGCCTTGGAACCTGCAAGAGCAGCTCATGGTCGCTCGGGATCCTCGACGAACTGATATCCGGCGCGAGGCGAGCCGGAATGACGCTGGTTGCGACGACGCCACTTGAATCCCGCGAACTGGAAAAATGGTTGAACGACAACACCTTTGATGGCGTATTCGACCGTTTGCTGCAGCGCTCTCCGTTCGCCTCTGTTGAGGCCAACAATCTCGAGAAGGCTGAAAGAGCACGTTCTATCGCGCGGCTGATTGGGGCCTAGCAACCGCTCGAATAGTAGATGGCTTGGAGTGGCCGCCTACTTTTCGAGCAGGTATATCAGGCAAGAAATCATGAGCCTTATGATCCCGCTATCGTCAAGATCCGCGAATTGAACGCCCATCACGTTCTCTATCTGTGAGATTCGATAGCCCAGTGTGTTTCGGTGCAGAAACAGCACCTTCGCAGCCTTCGCAGCATTCTGTCCGCACAACAGGTATTGGAACACCGTCTGAACCGCATCACGTGGTTCTGCCGAGCGTCGGATTAGAGTCTCTAGGTGTTGGTCCATCAGCAGGCGGGACGCGCCAGACTCTCTTATCTGCCGTATTGTCTGGCCAACGGCGATATCGGCATAGACGACAATGCCTTTTCTATCTTGCCGTATGCCCTCTTCGATTGCCGCAGCGCATTGCGACCAGGCTCTGCCTGCTTCGCCGATACCCGTGAACTCATCGCTCAAACCGCAGGTTAGATTGTATTTCGAGGTCTCTGCTGTGACCGTGTCGCAGAAGCTCCGTGCGTTGATATCGTAGTCTGCCGAACGGAAGATGCAGATAATATCGCCGCTGTATGACATGCAGAGTGATTTTGGGAGCGCTCTCTTCATCATCATCTTGTATGGCGCTCCGATGAGGTTCTCGCCGCCCTCGGTGGGGAACGGGCAGAGGAGCATGCGGTAGGTATCGTCTGCAGACCAGCCGATTCGCCCGAGTTGGAACCTCACGGCGCTCGACTCCGTGGGAACGCCCTCAAGTACCGTACGCATGCATTGCTCGAGCGCAGTTCCCTGATTTCGGTCCAGCTCGATTTTTGCCCGAGCCAGAAGCACGTCTCGTATCGCACAGGCGAGGCCGATTTGGTCTGCGGTAAACGAGGCGTTCAGATCGACTTGGCCTAAAGCTCCGAACGACCTGCCGTCGATTACCAGGGGAACCGAGAGGTGCATGTGGTTGATGTCTCTTTCGGGACGAACAAGATGATACGACTCGCCCTGCGAGAGACTTTTCACATACGCCTTCCTCTCCGACTCGGTATAGATCTCATTTGGGGAGATTCCCCTTGCCAGTACGGTTTTCCACATCTGCCCGGATTCGTCCACGGTGATATTTCCCGCGCGCGCTATGAGCGTGGCGTCGGGTCCAATGAGTGCTACCGGATTTGCCAGCAGTTCTGCCCCGATTGCAAGCACGTCGCCCAGCGTTCTCCCCTCGGCAACGGCAAACAGCATTCGGCGCTCCCAATCGTCATAACGTGCAAGGGCATCCCCAACGATTTCGATGAGTCTATCGCTCTCGTTTTGAGCTACGACGAGAAGACCGGAGCATGCAGGTCTCAAGTATTCCGCTGCGTCTTGAAAGCTTGTTCCAACGGGAACCGACACAACGATGTTGTCTGGGATAGACGATGCGCTCTGCGCAAGGACGTCCTCGAGCGAGCCAACGTATGCCACGTCCTCGCGATAGTCGTGAGCGCCAAGCCCAGCGATACGAGTTAGGCCGTTTGAACCTGGTGCGATCACAGCTCGGTCGATGCCTTTGGGTAGCAGCTCGGCGAGCATGGAGATTGTCGGTCGCATGATGTTGTCCTTTGTGCAAAACGCCGAAAACCAATGTTCATCAATGTAACAATATTACATCTCACCTGCAGATATACGTTCATAAACTTTTCTTATCGTACTGGACGGTACTCACGTATCGCACAAGGGAAGGAGATGCAGTAATGGATCAGAATGTCAATCCGCTCGCCATGAATCCCGCACTCAAGGATGCTGCCCTGATCATCCAGATGGGACCTAGTTATTTCCTCCCATGGCAGTACACCAGCGTCAAGAACGAGATCCTGGGCTATCGCGAGAGCGCTTGGATCGGGACAACGCTCAACATGAGCCCCATCTACGACGTGTATGGCCCCGATGCGCGCGCCTTCCTGCAGTCCGTGTGCGTCAACGACTTCTCGAAGCTCGGGATGACGGGGATTCGCCATGCCGTTCTCTGCAACGACAAGGGGCAGATCATCACCGACGGCGTCGTCATCATGATCGGCGAGAACCACTTCCGCACCTATTGGCTGAGCCCTGTGCTGAAGTACTATGTCGAGACGAGCGATATGGACATCCATGGCGAGGACCTCAGCGGGCAGGAGTACTTCATCCAAGTCCAGGGCGAGCGCTCGCTCGAGATACTCGAGGATGCCTTCGAGGCCGATCTGCACGACATCAAGTTTGCAAAGCATCGCCTTGCTGACATGCAGGGGCACGAGGTTCAGGTCATCCGCCTGGGCATGAGCGGCAACCTCGCCTATGAGATCCATGGTCCCATTGCCGACTACGAGTACGTGTACAACCGCGTGGTGGAGTGCGGCAAGGCTTACGGTGCACGTCAGCTGGGCAACAACTCCTACAATCTCTTCAACCACACCGAGGCGGGTTTCCCCAACATCGGTCTGCACTACCCGCTCCCGTACTTCGAGTCAAGCGAGGGCATGACCGCTTGGATGTGGGAGCATCCGATGGAGGCGAGCTTCTCCCTCAACATGCGATTTGGCGGGTCGGTGGGCGACGACCTACAGACGCGCTTCATGACCCCGTTTGACGTAGGCTGGGGCTTCCTCGTCAAGTTCAACCACGAGTTCCCGGGACGCGCCGCACTCGAGGAAATCGCCAAGAACCCGCCCCGCACGTGCGTGACGCTCGAGTGGAACGCAGAGGACGTGGGCAAGGTCTTCGCAACGAGGTTCGTCCCCGGTGAGGAGCCTGCGGACGACATCACCCCTCTGGCTGACTTCGGCATTGTCGAGAGCATGTTCATGGGCGGCTTCGAGTACCGTGCGGACAAGGTCCTCGCAGAGGGCAAAGAGACCGGCATCTCCACCGGCCGCATCCAGTCCTATGCCTATAACGCGATGATCTCTCTCGGATTCATCAGCCCCGAATATGCGCAAGAGGGTACCGAGCTCGAGCTTATCTGGGGTACCCCTGGTACGCGCCAGATGCCCATTCGCGTGAAGGTCGCCCGCTTCCCCTACAACGGAGACCTGGTTCGCAATGAGGATCGCGATGTTGAGGACATCCCCCATCGCTACCAGACGGTTTTAGACGGCATAGGCCGATAGGGGATTCAAGGCAGGCAACTGCAATAGACGCTGGATACAGTACGGGAACCTTTAGAAAGGGGTTAATCATGGCAAACATCAACAGTGCTCTCAATCGCGGTGCGAATCTGCTCCGCCAGGATGTTCTCTCATCCTTGTACGGGTCGGTGACCAAGCCCGACGACCTTTGGATGCCCTACGAGTTCACCAGCCCCAAAGAGGAGGTGCTTGCCGCCTACGAGACCGCATGGATCGGCACATACCTGCAGACCGGCGATGGCATCGGCGGCCACTTCCTGCTCACCGGCCCCGATGCGGTCAAATTCATGAACAAGTACACGGCTAACCGCGACTTCGCCCTGCTCAAGGCCGGCGGCTCGCGCAACGTCATGGTGTGCGACGACGACGGCTATATCAGGGGCTTCGGCCTCTTCAGCAAGGTGGAATCAGGGGCTTCGGCCTCTTCAGCAAGGTGGATGAGGACACGTACCGCGCAAGCTGCTCGCTGTTCCTCGCACCGCTCGCAGCACAGTCCGGCATGGACGTCACCGTCGTGCCGCTGGCAGAGTACTGGATCCAGATCGACGGCCGCAAGTCGCTCGAGATCCTCGAGGACGCGACCAAGACCGACCTGCACGACCTCAGGTTCGGCCAGCACAAGACCGTGAAGTGCGCCGGCAGCGACATGCTCGTGCACCGCTTGGGCATGAGCGGCAACCTCGCCTACGAGGTGCACGGCCCCATCGACTGCTTCGAGGAGGTCTACTCCGCCATCGTCGCCTCGGGCGAGAAGTTCGGTGCCAAGCGCCAGGGCGTCAGGAACTACTGCGGCGTCAACCACACCCCCGCAGGCTACCACAACAGCCTCATCCATTGGTTGCTTTCCGACGGCAACGGCGGCGTCGGCGTTCCCGTGCGGCTGACGGGAACCGCTGCGGGCGACGCCAAAAACTACCTCGCGACTCCCTTCGAGTGCGGTTGGGGCTGGCTCGTCAACTTCGACCACGACTTCATCGGCAAGGAGGCGCTGCTGCGCCAGAAGGAGACCGGCGATTACCGCAGGCCCGTCACCCTGGAGTGGAACCTCGATGATCTGGGGGCGCTCATAGCAGCCGAAATCGCGGGTACTGTCGAGGAGGACGAGGAGGTCATGGCCTACAACGCGTCCAACCCCGAGTATTACCGCGGCCATGCGGACCTCGTCAAGGACGGAGACCGCGTGGTGGGCTTCACGGCCGGACGCGCACAGTACTGGTACCGCCACACCTTCATCTCCATCGGCTACGTCAGCGCCGACGCCGCGGTCGACGGCAAGGAGCTCACGGTGATGTGGGGCAAGGCCGACGGTAAGCAGACCCCCATCCGCGCCAAGGTGGTCACGGGTATGTATTACCAGGACGAGTGGCGCAACGAGACCTGCGACGTCATGAAGATGGTGCCGGAGAGGCCGTATCTGTAGGCGCTGCAGCCTCTAGCTTCTACCTCAGATGATTCTCTGCGCCTCCCGCCAAGGCTTCCTGCAAGCCAAGGTGGGGGGCGCGGAACTATTCCAAGGGATTAAGGAGAAATCAATGGCATCGCTTGACCTTTCCATCTCCCAAACCAAGGCGCATTCAAGCGCGGCCGTATCGCTTGCTGTCGCATGCATGGGGCTGTTCGTTCCCAATTACGTCCAGTACCAGATTTCGCCGCTGGGGCCTCAGGTGATAGAGCTCTACGGCATCAGCACCGACCAGCTTGCCCAGCTCTTCTCCGCCCCGATGATCCCCGCAATCTTCCTCTCGCTGTTTGCGGGAGTCTTGATTGATCGCATCGGTGCGAAGCGTACCGTCTCCATCGGGCTCGCGCTGACTGCGGCAGGGTGCGTCGTGCGCGTTGCAGCAACCACATATTCGATGCTATTCGCAGGGATGATGCTTACGGGCGTGTCAGCATGCTTTCTGATGGCAGGCGCATCCAAGATTCTCGCCGGGTTCTACGGTCCGGATGGGGTTGGCGCAAAGATGGGCGTCCTCATGTCATCATCGATGCTCGGAACGATGCTTGCCACAGCGACGACCGCGATGTTTCCCAGCCTCCGCATCGCGTTCTCCGTCGGTGCTATCGTGGCGATAGCACCGACGGTTGTGTGGATTGCCTTCAGGGGAGAACCACAGGCCGAGACGAATTGTTCCCTGTCAAGCCCGAAGCTCTCGGAGTGCCTTGGGATCGTCCTCAAAAGCCCGGGAGTGTGGGCGACGGGACTCGGGCTCGCCTTTGTCATGGGGGCGAATGTGGTGATCAGCTCGTATACCCCCACCGTGCTTGGCATGAGGGGTTTTGACGCGGAGAGCGCCGGCATCGTCACCAGCTTCTTCATGCTCGGCAACCTTGCGGGCTGCTACATCGCCCCTGCGCTCATCGCGCTTATCGGAAGGCAGAAGCCTATCGTGGTCGTGTTCGCGCTGCTCACCGGCATCGGAATTGCCTTCGCTTGGCAGCTTCCCAGCTCGGCGGCGCTTTCTCTTGCGTTTTTCATCACGGGCATGTCCATGATGGGCGTGGTTCCTACGCTCATGTCCGCGCCCGTGCAGCTTCCCGAGATCGGACCAATCTATGCGGGTACTGCGGGAGGGTTCGTGACCATGGTGCAGGTCCTTGGCGCTGTCGTGATTCCAAGCTACGCCATCGTTCCCATTGCTGACGGGGAAATTGCGGTTATCTACCTGTTGGGTGGTGCCTGCATGGTCTTGGCTGCTGTAGCTTCAGCGACGATAAAGATGAAGTAGGCTGGTCTCGAGGTGGCTCAAGCGACGGATTGGCGAGGCCCCCGGAGAAAGCCGCGAGTGCAATCTCCCAATCGTCTTTCCCGATGGCGAACCTTGAATTATGAAAGCAACCAGATTACCCACGGTATCTAGGTCGTTTTCAGAAAGATAGGATCTTAGAACGGCTTACAATAAGCCATCTACCTGCGGTTTTATGCTCTGCGTGCCTTCTGCCTGTTCTCCGCCCATCCCCTGTCGTAATCCACCTTCGACCTGATGAGCTGGCGCAGTGATAGCGCTTCGCAGATGCGCTTGTCAATCGAGTTCATAATCCCAACCATTTCCCGGATGGCGTTCTTTGCATCCTCCATCTGGTTCACAACCATGTCTGCTATCTCGGCGTCGCGCAGCATGTCTTTGGTGTGGCGCTTGACATTCCACTCGATTTCCTCACACAGACGGTTGCACCAGCCGAGGCCGATGCGATTGCGCCGGAGCTCCGAAAGGATACCTTGCCAGGTCGTGGCATCAAGGAAGAGGATGGGATCCTCGCCAGCCGCCTCGTCTGTCGGGTACAGCGCTATCGCATGAAGGGCGAGCCTCAGGAAGCCGCTTCTCGTCTTCCCGAACCGCTCCGCCATCTCGTCGAGGAGCCTGCTTTCCGCCTGAGTGAGCCTGAGCTCGACGCGCACGGTGCGCGTTTCCCTGTCCAATGCCATGGCCATCTCCCGTCCGCGCTATGCCCGTGGATGTCCTAGATAGGGGAGCGGGGTCTCCCCCGCACGTCCTTCTGCCCTTCCAATCGAAGCCCTCCCCACCGCGGAAAGGTGGGGAGGGTCGAGCCAAGTGGTGCGACATGGCCGCGGGCCGTACGGACAACCATGTACATGTCGCGCATCACTTGCTGTACTCAGCAAGTGATGCGCGACGGCATGGTGTACGTACGACCATGGACATCTCGCACGAGACTTGCTGGACCCAGCAAGCGGTGGTTCGTGTACGGGTTTCCGTACAACTGTGTACACGAACCACGGGACTTGCTGAACGCAGCAAGTCGGGTATTCTAATGCCCTTCGCCCACTCAATCGCATCCGTTATGCTCCGAGCGAGAGTGCCGACCTGCCTTCGTCGGCATCGATCCTCCCGACCGCGGAGATGAACCCCCATCTGTCGGACGGGTCGTCTGCGATGTGCATCCCATCGCCGGCGAGGGCCGCCTGCGCGGCATCCGCGAGCGCACGGAACGCGGGGCGCTTGTCGCCCAGGGAGCCCCAGATCGAGAGGATTGCATACGGCACGTCCCTCAGCGCCACCTCTCCGCCGTCCGAGAGCTCCGAGATCAGTGCCAGGAGCTGATCTGCGGCCTCGGGGCCGCCCCTCTCCTCCCGCTAATGGTCCACGAGGGCCTCCAGATCGGCGGCCAGCGCCTTCCTCGCCGCGCAGGGGCCGATCTCGACGTGGTGCTCGGCGGCGTAGTCGTAGGCATAGCGGACGAATCCGACGAGCCCCTCCTCGGATGCGGGCTCGCCGGCCGCAATCGAGAGATCACGTGCGAGCGCCTCGATGCACTCCAGCACGCCCAGCGGCTCGTCCCGCGCGTAGAGCATCGCCGCGTACCTCTCCGCCGCCCTCGAGGGCAAGAGGCTGCTGGTGACGCATCTCTCGAACACGTTGGACTGGGTCCCGAGCTCGGCATCCGCGATGTCGCGGCTCAGGCCGGTGAGAGACAGGTACCGCTGCTCGTTGCTGAAGATGGTCGTGAAGCTTCTGCGCTGCGCGTTTCCGCGCTTCCTCGGTGCAGGCATGTTTTCCTCCGCTCATTGGATGCTGCATCCATTCTGAGCTGGGAAAACAACTGTCTGACGAAGCTTCCTAGACTATCGCTGTAATGCCGTGATGTTCCCTTCTTCAGGGGGGTATTCATTGGCAAATCGCGATGAATGCCCCCCTGAACAGAGCCGTTTTCTTCTGTCTGGATTATTGTTCGGTCTGTCATTTGCGCTGGGATCTTCCGGGAGACGAGCTCACAAAATGATGTATCATGTTAAAAACTTGCACGAAATGAAAGTTTTTAACATGGATTGGTGAAGATGATACTGCGAGAGAAATACCTCCAGGATCTGATCAGGTTCCAAGATACCGAGATGATCAAGGTCGTCACCGGGGTGAGACGCTCCGGCAAGTCGACGCTGCTCGAGATGATGGCGGAGCATCTTGCAAAGGAGGGCGTCTCCCGGGAGAGGATCCTCTTCTTCAGGGTGGAGTCGATGGAGTTCGACTCGGTAAGGGGGGATTACCGCGAGCTCTACCGCGTGGCGGCTGAGAGGATGCTGGGGATCGAGAAGCCCTATCTCTTCTTCGACGAGATTCAGGAAACGCCAGGATGGGAGCGTGCGATCGAATCGCTGCGCGTCGACTTCGGATGCGACATCTACATCACGGGCTCGAACGCGTTCCTCCTGTCGAGCGAGCTGTCCACCCTCCTAACGGGTCGGTATGTTGAGACGCGCGTCAGGCCCCTGACCTTCTCCGAATACCTCGATTTCAAGGGTGCGGTTCCCGGGGAGCCGGATACCGCACGGGCAGACATCGCGATGATGCCGGACGGCTCTCCCGCGACGCTCGCGGGGCTGTTCTCCCAGTACCGCACCTATGGAGGCCTCCCATACCTTGCCCTCTCAGAGCCCAGCAGGGAAGTCCATCGCGCTTACTGCGAGACGCTCCACAACACCGTGCTCGTCCGCGACATCCTCGAGAGGGAGAGGAGGCGCGGACGGCGGCAGGTAACCAATGCGGCATTGCTTGAGAGGGTGAACGCCTTCCTGGCGGACAACATCGGCAACGAGTGCTCGGTCAACGGAATCGCCGGAGCCATACGCTCGGAGAGCCTGGAGGCCGCTAACAACACCGTCGCCGCATATGTGGCGGCGCTCGAGGAGGCGTACCTCTTCGACTCGGTCCGCCGATACGACATCAAGGGCAAGGAGCTTCTCAAAACGAGGGGGAAGTTCTACATCTGCGACGTCGGCCTCAGGAACTACGAGCAGGGATACAGAAACGCGGACCCCGGCCGCGTGCTCGAGAACATCGTCTACCAACAGCTCGTTTACGAGGGCTACGACGTGTGGGTCGGGCATCTACGTACCGGAGAGGTCGATTTCGTCGCCTCGAAGGACGACGGGCGCATCTATATCCAAGTTGCCGAGGATATGACGGCCCAAGCGACGATGGAGCGCGAGCTTGCCCCCCTGTCGGCCATACGAGATGGTTTCCCAAAGATAGTGGTCGTTGGGTCGGGCTCCTATCCCACGAACATCGACGGGATAAAGATTGTCGGTGCCGTTGATTTCCTGCTTGGCAGAAGGTAGCCCGGCCTGCAACTACCTCACACCGCCGAGAAGACGCTGTCCAGCATGTCCATGCTCGTCCGCTTGGAGTCCGCGAGGGCGTCGCTGTAGATGTTGAGCGTCATGGCGGCGTTGGCGTGCCCGAGGATGGCGCTCACGGTCTTCACGTCCTGGCCGCTGGTGATAGCGCTACCGTAAATTTCGACAGTTGAGCTACCGCATCGCGTCAAACGCGCTACTGCAGTTTCGACAGCGGCGCCACCGCTCTTTCGCCAATCGGACTACCGGCAATATGCTTGCTTCCAATCGCGCTCCTTCCGACTGATGCCAGCTGGAAGCAAGCTTAGTTACGTTGATGCGATCGGCTAAACAACGTTGGTTCGAATGGCGCTTTTGTATTGGTGCGATTGGCGAGATATGTTGGTGCAATCGGCGGTTTTTAGAGTAGCGGTATCAGACACGGAGTCCTACGACTCCTAGCTGGCGTTCCTCAGGACCGTCAGGGCCCGCGGCGTCGGCGGCGTCGAGCTCGTCACCTCGGACGCGCACGAGGGGCTGAGGAGGGCCATAGCCGAGGTCTTCCAGGGTGCGGCCTGGCAGCGCTGCGCCGTGCACCTGATGCGCGACTGCGTGAGGGAGGCCTCGTCTCGCCGGCTCGGGCGCCGCGTCGCGAGGATCGTGGCGCCGGTCTTCCGGGCCAAGGACGCCGACCAGGTCAGGGCAATGTACCACCTCGCGGCGGAGATGCTGGAGGGGTGCTGCCCCAAGGCGACGGAGGTCTGGGAGGAGGCCGAGGCCGACGCCCTGGCCTACCTCGACTTCCCGGCCTCGCACTGGAAGCGCCTGCGCACCAACAACGTGCAGGAGCGCACCAACAGGGAGATAAAGCGCAGGTCGAAGGTGGTGCAGGTGTTCCCCTCGGCGGCATCGCTGGAGCGCCTGGCCGGGGCCGTCATGTGCGAGCAGGACGAGGTCCGGTCCGGGTGCAGATATTTCTCGGAGGCCAAGATCTCGGAGTTCTACGAGGAAAGGCCGGCCCCGAAGGCGCCCGACGAGCGGCGTCGGGAGGAGCTGCGCCTCGTCGCCAAGAAGGCGATAGAGGCGAGTCTCGAGCTTGCGGACACGATGGAGGCGGCGTAGGATAGGGGCAGTGATTCTGGGCGGTGGCACGCGCTACGGGGCAGCTGTTACACCAACATTTCCGACACTACCCTCGCGACAAGGGGCCGGATGGATAGGGAGTATAGATAGGGAGCACCCCTCTGATCTTGCATCGTAATCGGTACACGAACACCGCTTTGGTGCTCGTGTGGGACGAGGGATGGAGAGAGAATGTCCATGGAGAAACGCGTGAGCGGATCCGACTACCTGTGGTGTGCGCTGTATGCAGCGGCAGGCTTCGCTTTCGAGCTGATTCTGGTGCAGTTGGAGAGGCTGATCGGATGGGATATCAGCACGTTCACAGCGAGTCAGAGCATCATCCACTGGTGCATCACGATTGCGGTGTGGATCCTCGTCGGGCTCATCGTCATCAGGATCGGAGAGAAGACCACGCACTTCGATATATGGCAGAGGCAGCCGAACATAGCCGCTTGGCAATATGCGATGATCGCCATCTGCTTTGCAGTGAATATCGTCTCGAAATACCTAGACTGGGATGGATTCAAGATAGTGGCCGAATGGGAGTCGCGGGGGCCGATGCTCTTCTGGTTCCAGTACGCCTACTATCTCGCAGAGGCGTTCCTGATCTCGCTCGTGATCGTATACGGGCAGAAGGCGTGCGAGACATGGTTCGGTGCTGTGGGGATTCCCTATGGCGGCATCCTTCTCGCCTTGGTCTGGGGCTTGCCGCATATCCTGTCGAAAGAGGATATCGCTACCGGGCTGCTTGCAGCCTTCGCGGGCTTCCTGTTTGGCGCGGTGTACCTGTTCGTGAATAAAGACTATCGCCGCGCGCTCCCCATCATCGCGTTGCTGTTCATCGTATGACCAGCGCAGGGTGTCGCGATGTGCTGGCAAAAAGCCTTTGTAAATGCCTAGGCTCCTGTCCTATATGACCTGCACTATATGACCTTATCGACCCTCCCGAGGTCAGCGGGGTTCTGGCAATCCGGTTCCGGTCAAATACGGGTTTCAGCCGTGTTGTCCCAGTTGTGGGGTTTGGGCAGATCACGTTTTTCATGCTCTGCCATTACCATAACCTTCCTGAGCGCGGGAGCTATGCCGGGAGAGCATCGATGACGACTCATGAGCGCGGTACATGATCTGTGCCTTCCCGTCAGGGCGAGGATTCACGCTTCGAGTGCTGAGATCTTCTCGATCCTGCGTGCGTGGCGCTCATCGCCGCTGAAGGGCGTATCGAGGAAGGTGTCGACGATCATGAGGGCCAAGCCGGGACCGAGGATGCGCCCTCCCATCGCGAGGATGTTGGCGTCGTTGTGCATCCTCGTCGCCCATGCCGAGAAGCAATCTGAGCAGAGCGCAGCGCGTATCCCCTTGAATTTGTTGGCTGCGATGGAGATGCCGATGCCCGTTCCGCAGATGAGGATACCGCGATCGCAGGTACCATCTTGGATCGCCCGGGCGACCTCGGCTGCATAATCGGGATAGTCCACAGGATCGGTTCCCGAGCAGCCGAAATCCCGATATTCGAGTCCTCTCGACTCGAGGTGCTTCTTGACCTCCTGCATGAGCTCGAACCCGCCATGGTCGCATCCTAAGGCAATCATCCTGCACCTCCCTTTCCCCTATATAAAGATATGAGAAGCGTGGCAAGGGATTCAAGCCCCTGCCACGCTTGGTTGCCGATGCTAGGCGAGGAACTCCGATACGGCCTGTTCGATCCCGGCAGCGTCGAGCCCGTACTTGGCGAGGAGGTCGACGGCGGGCCCGGATTCACCGAACACGTCCTGCACGCCGACCTTCTTCACAGGCGTCGGGCAATGCTCGGAGAGCGTATCGCAGACGGCGCTTCCGAGGCCGCCGATCACGGAGTGCTCCTCGCAGGTGACGACGCGGCCGGTCTTCCGCGCAGACTCGATGATGAGATCCTCGTCGAGCGGTTTGATGGTGTGGATGTTGATGATCTCTGCGGAGATGCCCTTCTCGGCGAGCTTCTCGGCTGCTTCGAGGGCCGCTGCGACCATGAGGCCGGTCGCGACGATGGTGACGTCGGTGCCCTCACGCATGACGATGCCCTTGCCGACCTCGAAGCTGTAGCCGGGCACATCGTTGATCACGGGGACGGCGAGACGACCGAAACGCAGGTAGACGGGTCCGTCGAGCTCGTAGGCAGCCTGCACGGCAGCCTTGGCCTCGACGTCGTCTGCGGGCGAGATGATGGTCATGCCGGGGATGGTCCGCATCAGGGCGATGTCCTCGTTGCACTGGTGCGTGGCACCGTCCTCGCCCACGGAGATGCCTGCGTGCGTGGCGCCGATCTTGACATTGAGGTGCGGATAGCCGATGGAGTTGCGCACCTGCTCGAAGGCGCGTCCTGCGGCGAACATCGCGAACGTGCTCGCGAAGGCCACATGGCCCGTGGCGGCCACGCCAGCTGCGAGGCCCATCAGGTTGCATTCCGCGATGCCCGCATCGAAGAAGCGGTCGGGGTATGTTGCCTTGAACTTGCCGGTCTGCGTTGCGGCGGCGAGATCGGCATCGAGGACGATGAAGTCGTCGTGATCCTTCCCCAGCTCGACAAGAGCCTCCCCATAGCTTTGGCGGGTGGCGATCTTCTTTACTTCAGCCATGTCCTAAGCCTCCTTCCCAAGCTCTTCCATCGCCTGGGCGAATTGCTCGTCATTCGGCGCCTTGCCATGCCATCCCACCTGGTTCTCCATGAAGGAGACGCCCTTGCCCTTGACGGTCTCGGCGACGATGCAGGTGGGTTGTCCCTTGGTCGCACGGGCCTCTGCGAGGGCGGCGCGGATCTGTGCCATGTCGTTGCCGTCGGCGACCTCTACCACGTGGAATTTGAATGCGCGGAACTTATCGGCGATGGGCATCGCGGAGTTGACCTCTTCGATGCTGCCATCGATCTGCAGGCCGTTGTGGTCGACGATGACCGTGAGGTTGTCCAAGCCATGGTTGCCGGCGAACATGGAGGCCTCCCAGACCTGTCCCTCCTCGACCTCGCCGTCACCGAGAAGCGCATAGACGCGCCGCTCGGGTCCGAAGGTCTTCGAGGAGAGGGCCATCCCCACGGCGGCGGAGATGCCCTGGCCGAGCGAGCCGGTGGACATGTCCACACCTGGGGTGTCGTTCATGTTGGGGTGCCCCTGCAGATGCGACCCGATATGGCGGAGGGTCTTGAGATCCTCCTTGGGGAAATAGCCCTTCTCGGCGAGGACCGCATAGAGCGCGGGTGCGCAGTGGCCCTTCGAGAGGACGAAGAGATCGCGGTCGGCCTTGCGGGGATCCGCCGGGTCGACGTTCATCTCCTCGAAGTACAGGTAGGTGACGATATCGGCAGAACCGAGCGACCCGCCGGGGTGGCCGGACTTTGCCGCGTGGACGGCCGTCACGATGTCCTTGCGGACCTCGCGGGCAATCCTTCTGAGCTCGTCATCATTCATAGCGTCCCTTTCTCTGATATGTGCGGCAGGCGCGGATCCGCCCGCCGCACAGCGCCGTCTCGTCCTATGCCTGGCCGGTGACCTTGGCCCAGTCGGCGGCGAAGCTCGCGAGGCCCTGGTCGGTCAGCGGGTGGCGCACGCACTTCGCGAGCGCGCCGAAGGGCACGGTGGCGATGTCGGCTCCCATGAGGGCGGCCTGGGTGACGTGGTTGGGGGTGCGCACGGAGGCGGTGATGATCTCGGGGCCGTCCTCCTCGTCCCACCAGCCGTAGGAGTAGTTCTTCACGGCCGTGACGATGGTCTGGAGCTGCGCGAGGCCGTCGTCCCCGATGTCGTCGAAGCGGCCGACGAAGGGGGAGATGTAGCGCGCGCCCGCGCGGGCGGCGAGAAGGGCCTGCGGGGCGGAGAACACGAGCGTCATGTTGACGCGGACGCCCTCGGAGGCGAGCTGGCGCGTGGCGGCCAGCGCCTCGGTGCAGACCGGGAGCTTGACCACGATGTTGGGGGCCAGCGCGGCCAGGCGCCTGCCCTCGGCGATCATGTCGGCCGTGGTCTCGGCCGTGGACTCCGCGGAGACGGGCAGGCCCTCGCAGATCCGGCAGATCTCGACCATGTGGGGCTCGAAGTCGGCGAGCTTCCCGCCGGTCTTGGCATAGAGGGAGGGGTTGGTGGTGACGCCGGAGAGCGCGCCCCAGCTCGCCGCCTCGCGGATCTCGCCCAGGTCGGCTGTATCGACGAAGAACTTCATGTGATGCTCCTTTCCTGTTCCCCGTTTTAGGGGGATTTCACCTATGGATGACCGCAAGCTGCTCAAATTGAGAACGACCTGCGGCTTTTTCCAAGCAATAGTGTTTTGCCGCTAGACAGGAGCCTAGAGGCCGAAGTGCTCTCCGAGCTTGGTCTTGAGCTCATCCTTGTCAAGGATGTTGCTGAGAACGATCTTCTGGTCGTCGCCGACCCCCTCGATGAAGTCGCCTAGGTCGCCGCCGACGACGAAGAGGTCGGCTGCACCGGGGTGGATGTCGGAAATCGTGGAGTGGACGACCTCGACGCCGTCGATGCCGAGTTCCTTGAGAGCTTCCTCGGTGTTCATGTGGACGATGAGGCTGGAGCCGAGACCAGAACCGCATGCGCACATGATCTTGCTTACCTTCGCCATGTCATTCTCCCTAGTACGTGATGTTTGGAAAGGGATCGAAGACCGTTGCCTCCGGTCCCTTTAGAACGAGTCTAGCTGCTACGGCCTACGTCGCATCGGATCTTTTCGCTACTCGGTGGTAGTCTCGGCTTTCTTTGGCGCAACGAGATTGTAGATAATCGGAATCGCGAAGACGAGCACGCAGATGGCGAGCAGGATTCCGCCTTGGGTAAAGCTCACGGCGTTGCCGAACACGATGCCCATCCAAGAGAAATCGGCGTCGGAGAACGTGGTTCCGGTGTAGCCGAGAGCCGTGAAGACGGGCATGCAGATGGCGGGCAGGAAGGTGATGAGCAGGCCATGGACGAAGGAGCCGGCGACGCAGCCTTTGATGCCGCCCTCGGCATTGCCGAAGACACCGGCGGTGGCGCCGCAGAAGAAGTGAGGTACGACACCCGGCAGGATCAGCGCGACGGGGATGGCAGCGTTGACGCCAGCTAGGATGGCAAGGCCTACGATGCCGCCGACGAAAGAGACGAGGAAGCCGATGATGACGGCATTCGGAGCGTAGGTGAAGGCGACGGGGCAGTCCAAGGCGGGTTTGGCGCCGGGGACGAGCTTGTCGGCGATGCCCTTGAAGGCGGGGACGATCTCGCCGATGATCAGACGGACGCCGGAGAGGATGATGTAGACGCCGCCGGCGAAGGAGAGGCCGGAAACCAAAGCCCAGACAATCCAATTGGTCTTGGTCTCGGTACCGATGTTCAGCAACTCGCCAAGATGCTGGAAGTTGGGGTACTCGGCTGCGAGCTGGGTGGCGGTGGTTCCGGCGGGAACGGCCGTGAGCAGGCCACGGGCAACCGCGATACCGGTGACGATCAAGAAGAAGACGACCATCGTGAGGCCGATCGAAACCGTGGTGTCGCGCAGGAAGACGAGACGCTTCGGGAAGTCGATATCCTCGGTGCTCTTACGGCTCTTATCATTGGCGAACAGGGAGCCGACGCGACCGGCGAGCCAGTAGCCGAGCCCGCCGAAATGGCCGAGGGCGACCCCCTCGGACTTGGTGACCTTCTTGAAGGTAACCTGGCAGTAGGCGGGCGAGAAGGCCATGACGAAACCGAGCAGGCAACCGCCGGCAATCCAGAGCATCCACCCGGAAAGGTGTCCGGCGCCGCCCAAGATGACAGCGAGCATGCACGCCATGTACAGGGTATGGTGACCGGTGAGGAAGATATACGGCATGCGCGAGAAACGCGCCATGATGATGTTCATGGCCATTCCGACTGCCATGATGATGGCCGAGTCGGTGCCGAAGTTGGTGAGGGCGTCGGCGACGACGGCCTCGTTGTTGGGAACGACACCCTGCATGTTGAAGGCGTAGTTGAAGACCTCTCCGAAGGCCAGGAGCGATCCTGACTGCAAGAAGCTGGAGCCAGCGGTCAGAACCAAGAAGCCGACGATGGTCTTGAGCGTACCCTTGACGACATCCTCGACGGGTTTCTTCTGCAGCACGAGGCCGAGAAGCGCTAGGAGGCCGACCAAGATGGCCGGTGTCGACAGGATATTGACGATAAAATCAAGAACTGGCATATCCTCTCCTCTCAGAATACCTTGTGTGTCCTTACCTTTGCTCACGCAGCGAAGCCTGCTCGGCTCTGCCGCCTCAACGCCTAGATGTCCCTGGTGAAGAGCTCGTAGATTCTGTCAGTATCCTCGGCATCGATCACTGCTTGGATATTCTCCGGATCAGCGAACATCATCGCGAGCGTCTTCATGGCTTCGATGTGACCGTTAGGATCTGTTGCGGCGAGCGTCACGAGGAGGTGCACGGGTTGCCCGCCCTCTTTGAAGACGACTCCTTCGCGTACGACCGTGACGGCGAGCTGGCGCTTGATGACCCCCTGTTCAGGACGGGCGTGCAAGAGAGCGAGCTCTGGAGCGATGACGAAGTACGGGCCGTACTCCTTGGCGTTGGAGATGATTCCATCGATGTAGTCGGACGTGACGTAACCTTGGTCGACCAGCGGTTGGACGGCCACGTGGACGGAGTCCTCCCAGCCTTTGCAGGAATCAACGATCTGCACGTTCTTACGCTCGAGCATGTCTGCCATTGCATTCATAGGTAACCTCCCCTCGTCTGCGTCGTATTCCCTAGGAGGTCGAAGAGCTCGGAAGATCTCCTTCCCGCCCAACAAAATCGTAGTGCTGCATGCAAGAAGGCGCCTTGCCGATTTCTAGCTAGTATATATCAGGGATAGCGCTGCAAGACAGCTGCCTCGTATGCTTCGATTGGAACGCGAGTCCCGATTCCCAACCCCGGTGAAACATTTTCCAAATCCGGTGCTGCGCCTTGCGGTGGATCGGTTTGTTTCGTTAGGGTTGGGAATCGGGGGATGGTCATGGCTTACGCGAACTTCTCAAGGGCGGTATCTATCTTCTCGCGCACGAACGCGGAAGCATGGGTGACATCCTGTCTCCAGGAATCCGAGCCCAGATACCACATCTCGCACACATACCTGCGCACGCCCTGCGGGATGAGCTGGGAGAGCGCACCGTCGTAATCGGTCGTTCCCTCGCCGAAGAGCATGTCACGGTAGTGTCCGGCCTTCGTCGCCTTCATGTGGGCGGCGAAGATGTGCCCTGCGCCCGTCGCGATGTCGTCTGCCACGGACGTGCCGTAGAGCAGCGATGCATTGGTGAGGTTGCCCGCATCGGGATAGACTCCCAGAAACGGGCTGTTGATCTGGTTGACGTAGTGCATGGCCTTCTCGACGGTGTCCATGAAAGGGGTCTCCATGGTCTCGAAGCCCATGACGACGCCGGCCTTGGCGGCCATCTCGGTGGCCTTGGCAAGGTTCTCGGAGAAGTACTTCTCCGACTCGTCCCAAGCGTCTTCCTCGTAGTAGGCATCGTAGCCGGCGAGCTGGATGATGTGCAGACCCAAGTCGCAGGCCAGATCGAGCGCCTTGTCCATCATGGTGAGTCCGTATGCGCGCTTCTCGGGATCCTTGGCGCCCAAGGGCCATTTGCGATGGCCGGAAAGGCACATCGACCCCAAGGGCACACCCGTGTTGCGCATGGCTTGGACGATCTCGGCCCGCTCTGCAGGCGTCCAGTCGAGACGTGCTTGGCGCGCGTCTGACTCATCCACCGAGATCTCCATGTAGTCGAAACCGCACTCCCGTGCGATCTGGAGGCGCTCCTCCCAGGGGAGGTCCTGCGGGGTGGCCTTCTCATAAAGACCGAGCTGGTATTCCATGTGCATGCGCCCTCCTTTCCGAAGTCAGGGAGGACACCGACGCCGTTCTGACGGCTGGCCCCTCCGGTAGGTCACGAGATCGGGTGCAAAATGACGCTATTTCTTCTGCCCGTAATAGGCGTTGGGGCCGTGCTTGCGCAGGTAGTGCTTGTCGAGCAGGTACTGGGGGGCCAAGGCGTCTGCGATGGCCTTGCCGGCGTTGCCGCAGAGCAGCTCGGTGTCACGGGCCATCTTCGCGATCTCCTCGATCACGACCGCATGGTAGACAGCCGCCGCCGCATCCTTGCCCCACGAGAAGGGGCCGTGGTTGCGCACGAGGCAGCCGGGAAGCGCCATGGGATCCTTGCCCTCGAAGCCCTCGACGATGACCTTGCCGGTGTCGAGCTCGTAGGCCTCCTCGATCTCCTCCTTGGTGAGACCCCTCATGCAGGGCACCTCGCCATAGAAGTAGTCGGCCTGCGTTGTTCCATAGCACGGGATGGAGCGTCCGGCCTGCGCCCACGAGACGGCGGTAGAGGAATGCGTGTGCACGACGCCGCCGACGTTCTCCCATTTCTGGTAGAGGTACGCATGCGTGGGCGTGTCGGACGACGGGTTGAGATCGCCTTCGACGACCGTGCCCTCCAGATCGCAGATGACCATGTTCTCGGGCGAGAGCTCGTCGTAATCGACACCCGAGGGCTTGATGACGAAAAGGCCCTTGTCGCGGTCGACCTCGGAGGCATTGCCCCAGGTGAAGACCACCAACCCGTGTTTGGGAAGGTCCATGTTCGCCTCATAGACCTTCTCGCGAAGTTCCTTAAGCATCATAGAGGGCTCTCCTTTCGCCGTGGATCCTGTGCAGATACGTTTTTGCAGCACCGTGTACGGATAGTATATCGCGCGTGCGCGGTGAAAACCCGTCACCGCTCCCTAAACTCGGGCGAAGGCTCCCATCTCGTCCCAAAGGTCCTCAAGGCAGGCAACTGTCTTGCGGTACAGGGCGTACTTGCGGTCGTAGAGATCCTTCAGGGCGGTGTTGGGCTGATAGCTCGCGCCGACCTTCACCATATGGGCGACGGCATCATCCATATCATCGTACGCACCCGTTGCCACAGCACCGGCCATGGCGCAGCCCAGAGCACCGGCCTCGTCGGCGACGATCGTCTCGATAGGTGTCTGCATGACGTCGGCAAACATCTGGGACCATACCGCCGAGCGCGCAGCGCCTCCGGAGAGCCTGATGGCTTTGGGCGGGGTTGTGCGGGAGGCTATGAGGCGCTCGTAGTGGACGCGATGGCAGAAGGCGATGCCCTCGTACACAGCGCGTGCCATGTGCTTCCTCGTATGGGACACGTTGAGCCCCACGAATGCTGCCTTCGCGTTGGGGTGGGCGTTGCTGCCCATGAGGAACGGGAGGAAGACGGGGACGAGGGTGTCGGGCTCGATGGATCCGACCCACTCGTTCACCACCTCGTAGATGCTCGTACCGCGCGCCTTCGCCTCGTCGGCGAGCTCGGGCAGCAGCTGGCGGATAAACCACTCGCTGTTGCCAGCGGAGGTAGCGCTGGACTCCTCCACCAGATAGCAGCCGGGAAGGCAATAGAGGGAGTTCATGGCCACGCTGCCGTCGAGCACGGGATCGCGGCGGATGTACTCGTTTATGGACCAAGTGCCGGCGATCATGCACACGAGGTCGGAGGTGGTGATGCCGGAGGCGAGGGCGCAGGCGTCGATATCGAAGAAGCCGCCCACCACAGGCGTTCCTGCAACCAATCCCGTAGCTGCAGCCGCCTCTTCGCTCACGAACCCTGCGATCTCGTCCGACCTGCAGAGCGGGGGCAAAGCGTCCGCGACCTGCTCTAAACCGAAGATCTCGAGGAGTTTCTCGTCATAGGCGGCAGTGTGCAGGTTCATGAGGTTGGTGCCGGAATAGTCCGTGAGCTCTCCCCGCGCCTCGCCCGTCAGGCGGAAGCGCAGGTAATCCTTGCATTCGAAGATATACCCGATGTTCGCGAACGCCTCGGGCTCGTGGTCGCGCAGCCAAGCGAGCAGTGCTACGGGCTGGCAGCTCATAACGTGTTGGCATGAGAGCTCGAAAGCGCGGGCCTCGGTCCCGTCTGCCCTCCAGCGCTCCACGTAGTCGAACGCGCGGTTGTCGGTGGATGAGATGGCGCGGCGGGTGGGGCGGCCGTCCTTGCCCCAGAGATACAGGCCCTTCCCGTGGCCGCATACCCCGACGCTGGCGATGTCTGTTGGGGAGACGCCCGATTTCTCTATCACACCGCGCAGGACGGAGCAGTTGGCTTCCCAGACCTCCTCCATGTCGCGCTCGACATAGTTGGGTTTGGGTGTGAAGGAGGATGTGGCGACGGAGCACGTTGCGAGCTGGGTTCCCGCAGCGTCGAAGAGGGCTGCCTTGGTTGCCGTTCCACCGTTGTCAAGGCCGATATAGTAGTGCATGCGCTTGCTCCTTACGTGATAGCCGATGTTGCGGGAATCAAGCCGTGATAAGGGGGATAGACCGCTTGTCACCCTAGTACGCTAAGCCGGCGAGGTCGAAGCACCTCTGGAGGAACGCGCGGGCGTGCTCCTCGATGAGCCAGAGATGCGTGCCGGGATAGCCGTGGATCTCGACGGAGGCGTACACGTCGCTCACCCCGGCGGGCTTGTCGAAGGACGCGACCTTCGAGAGGATCTGGGCGCCGACCTCCGGGGTGAGGAAGCCCTCGGTCTTCCAGTCCGGTGCCAGAGCGCAGTCCATATGCAGGTCCCCGAAGCAGGGGTGGGTGACGTCGGTGATCGCATCGCAGAGATGGAGCTGGGCTAGATAAGGCGCTGCGAGCTCGAGGGAGTGCATGAGGTCGATGCCGCCCAAGGCTTCGTGAGCGCTGTCCCAGTGGATGTAGGCGTTGGCGCAACGCTCGTGGATGGGCTTGAACCAGACGACGTTCTCCTCCATGGGGCCGATGAGCTGCTTCTTGTAGGCATAGCGATCCAAGGGTTCGATGGTGAGCTTCAGGCCCAGGGTGTCCATGTGGTCTGCAAGCTCGATCATCGACTCGGCGAGGACGACCTTCGCGAGACCGCGCATGTCGGCACCGGGATCATCGCCGCTGGGAATGCAGATGTTGGTGAATCCGCAGTCAGCGGCATAGTTCGAAAGCTGCTTGACGAGTGCGACGGCACGCATGCGGCCGTCCTCGTCAAGATCGGCGAGGCTCAGCTTCTGCGCCTTCACGTATGGTGTGACGGAGGTTCCGCCGAACAGGCGGTTCCCTTCGATGATCGAGCGCACGGCAGTGCGGTTCTCGCTATCGAAGAAGACGGGCAGCTCGACGCTCTTGTAGAAGCCGAACCCTGCGATCTTCCCGAGTACCTCCAGCATCCGTGCCTCGTCGTACATGTAGGGCATGAACATCTCGAGCAGATGCGTAGAGGTGAGGATAGTTTGGGACATGGTCTCGTGCTCCCTTCGATCACGCTGGCATTCCAGAATGCATGCACTGAGATTAAACCGGACTTGGAAATCCTGCTTGCTATCTATAGTTTCCTCGTTATTTTGAAAAGTGTAATATCAATTTTATAGCGTCCTCATGAACGGTCGAATATCGTGGTCAAACGGCATCTTAAGTAATTCTTGACTCAGCCTTATACCCACCTGGTACATACTATTTTTACAATCTATAATTTTTGTTTATCACATAACGTCGAGAAGGGAGTCGGGTATGAAGATCACTGTCATAGGCTGTGGGGCAATGGGAGGGCTCTATGGTGCCTACCTCAGCCAGAAAAACGACGTCACGGTCATCGACGTCGCCAAGGATACCGTCGATGCCATCAACAGGGATGGTATCGAGATCGTCGAGCCCGATGGCAGCTCGGCCATCTATCATCCCCGGGCCGCTCTGACGAGCGAGGGCATGGAGCCCCAGGATCTTGTCATCATCTTCGTCAAGGCGCTCTTCACCGAATCCGCGCTGTCCTCGAACGCCCGCATCATCGGCCCCGACACCTACCTCATGACGCTGCAGAACGGTGGTGGCCACGAGACGGTTCTGGGTAAGTTTGCGGACAAGGACCATGTGGTCATCGGCACCACGCAGCACAATGCCGCCCGCTTGGGATCCGGTTCCGTACGTCACGGCGGCAGCGGCAAGACCGTGATCGGCGCGAGCGGAGTGCCTGCCGAGAAGCTCGCGCCCATCGCCGAGGCGCTCACATCCTGCGGGCTCGAGGCTGCGGTCGACGGCAATGTCCAGCGTCTGATCTGGAATAAGCTCTTCACGAACGTCTCGGCAAGCGCCCTGACCGCCCTTTTCCAGATGCCCTTGGGCTTCATCGCCAACAATGAGAGCGCGTGGGCGCTCTGCACCAAGCTCGTGCGCGAGACCGTGGACGTTGCCGCAGCCGCCGGCTTCGAGTTCGATTTCGAGCAGAAGCTCGCGGAGGTCCGCCATATCTGCGAGGCCAGCCCCGAGGGCATCACCAGCATCCAAGCCGACATCGCCGCCGGCCGGCGCACCGAGGTGGGCACCATCAGCGGCTACGTGGTCGATTGTGCCCACAAGTACGGTATCCCCGCGCCCAACCACGAGTTCTTGGTGGCTGCGATCCATGCGCTCGAGGGCAAGGCGCTTGTCCAGCGCGAGGCTGCCGCAACGAAGGCCTGAATTTTGGAGGTGCACGACATGAAATGCTATGAGGCGGAGGCGGGAGGGCGCGTCATTGTGATTCGCTTGAACCGCGGTGATCTCCTACGCGAATCCATCGAGCAGGCCATAGCCGACCACGGTATCACGGACGGTTGCTTGATCTCCGGCTACGGCACGCTCGACAACTGCACGCTGCATATGATCAACACCTACGATGAGTTTCCCGCGCGCGAGGATTTCATCCATTGGAAGAACCACCCGCTCGAGCTCGTCTCGATGACCGGCGTGATTGCCGACGGCGTCCCGCACATCCATGCCGTGGTCTCCGACAAGGGACAGGCGACGGGCGGGCATCTGGAGACCGGCTGCACGGTGGCCTACCTTGCCGAGGTCGTCATCTACGAGCATAAGAACATGAGGCTCACGAGAAACCCGACGGACTGGGGACCTTTGGCGCTCGATCCGAAGTAAGCGGTCACCGAGACGTGCGCGGTAGGGGACAGGTCGGGTCACGGTGGAGCCAGCCTGCAGCTGTAGCACGGGAAAGGCCCGCATCCACGGGATATTGGCATGGCAAGGCCCCTGTCCACAGGTTTTTCGTGGACAGGGGCCTTGCTGCGGCTCAATGCACGTGGACACAGGCCTTCCCTTGTCATGGCCTTATCCGCACGTCGGAAATGTGCTATGCGCGCACCTTGATGACGACCTTGCGCACGGCCTCGGGTGCTCCTACCGCGCAGCGCGGTTTATGGCCCTGCTCGGGCGGTACGACCACCATGTCTCCGGGCCCCAGAATCAGCTCCGAGCTCGCCGGAGGATCTGCGTAGAAGGCGATATCGTCGTCGGGACAGGATTCCACGAGCTCGATCGGGCGGCTCATCGTCACGCCGAAGCGCTCGTTTCCGCTGATCACATACTGCACATCGTAGAAGAGATCGTGCGTCTCGAATCTCAGGCTCTCAGCGGGAGCCGTCTCGTACTCTTGGACGAGGGCGATGACATCCTCGCCTTCGACCGGATAGCTGCCGGCAGCGATGTGATCGAGGTCGGTATTGCGCAGCCATGCATAGGCCCTGCGGAAGCGCTCGGAGAGGTAGTCGTTCTTCTCGACATCAACTAGGTTGCAGGCAAACATCAGATCTCCTGTTCTGGGGTGGGTTGCCTAGACCGTTGGGGCGGCCATGTCCCCATCCCCTTTGTCTTGTGGGGCGTTGCGATCCTGCCGCTGGTAGCCCATGACCTCATTATAGAGGGTGGTGCCTGCGGCGGGCGAGTAGGCATACGTGAGAAGCACGTCCAGCACGTATGGGCTGTAGTCAATACCCGTCAGCGTTCGGGCGAAGCTCATCGCAGCGAGTTCTCCGAGCACCGACAGGCGCGAGGGATTACGGAAGGGTCCGAACCTGATATCTATGCGGTGGGTCTGCGTCCATATCTCGCGGGCATTCTGAAGCTCGATGAGGTGGAAGACCTCGTGGGCGATGAGCAGCTCCTGAGGGCGCATCTTTGGCCCTGTTGCCTCGCGCACGCCGGGGGTGTCGAGCAGGGCCTCTGCCTTGTCCAGCGCATCCGTATAGACATAGATCTCATCTGGTTCCGTGAACTCGGCGAAGGTGACCCGGTCCTGCCCATGCGGTTTCTCGGCGAAGGTGACGGTCGCCCCTAGCTTCTCGGCTATCTCGAGCGGAGACGAGCTGTGGAAGTCGCGCTCGCAGCGCTGCGCCCAGTCCTCGCCGCATATTCTGGCGCGCTCCATGAGCTCTGCGCGCTGCGCATCGTCGAGACGGCCGTTGAGCGGCTCGCGGGCGAACGCATAGTCACGCCAGTCATCCCATCCGAGCGCGCAGATATCGCGCATCACCTCTTCGATGGGAGATGCAACGACATTCGCCGGACCCTTATCCGATCCGCTGAACTCGGCATCCCCGAAAAGGGTCTCCTTCACGGACCTGATGATGGCGTCGGTCCAACGTCCATTCGGACTTCCCATGGAATCTCCCCATATCCGGGAAGGCCTCCCGAGAGGGGTCGGGGAGGCCTTCCCGCCGCTCGCTACATCAGATCGTTCTTCTCGCAGATGATGACGATTTCCTCGTCGGGCTCGCGATCATCGAGATCGAGCCCCATCATGAGCTCGAGCTGCTCGAGATTGATCGCGGAGTAATCGCATACCCTCGGGCCGATGCAGATGAAGTAGTCGGGCCTCATCACGCCGTCTGCCGCGAAGACCGATGCGGTCTCCCAGAGGCGCTCGACCTCGGCCATGTAGTCTGCGGCTCTGACCTTGGAGACGATGGCGTTGGAGATCTGCACGCGTACGAAGCCCTTCTTGTCTACCACGCGGAGCGGCACACGGTCCTTCTTCGCGCCTTGGTAGATGAAGAAGTGTCCGGTCTTCTCGATCAGCTTGATGTCGGAGACCTGCTTGCCGAAGTCCTCGGTGGCAAGCTCGAGCGCCTCGGCATCGGTGACCTCCTTCTGAAGGTCGGTTGTCTTGACCTCGGTCGAACCGGTCGCGATGGCCGTCACCTTGCCCGTGATGCTGTCGATATCGATGTGCACCTCGACGGTATCCGGATCGGCACCGGAGCTGATGGCCTGATCGATGGCCTCCTGCTTGATGCCGCGGATGTCATCCTGGGAGGGGGTGGGCATCACGCGCTCCACAACGTCGCGGACCATGGCGAGTGCGACGCCGATGGAGGAGATGACCTCTGCGTTCTCGGGAATCGAATACTGGAGCCCCATCTTCTCGGCGCAATAGGGGACGAGCGCCGCTGCGCCTCCGCCGCATCCCACGAGGCGCATGGCCTCGGCATCGAGCTGATACTTCTCCGCGAGGGCGTCGATGCAGGCCTTGACCTTCTCGTAGTCCTTCTCGAGGATCTTGGTCGCAAGCTCCTCGATGGTGATTCCCAGCTTGTCGGCAACCGGCTGCATGGCCTTGCGGGCCGAGGCGATGCTTCCGTGGGCGAAGTACTGCTCGTCGACCAAGCCCAAGACGTTTGCCGCGTCGGTGTTGGTGAAGCAGATCAGCTTACCGCTGGGCAAACGGATGGCAACATAGTCGCTGGGGTCGCCCTTCTTGGGGCTGAGCATGACGATCTCGGGATCGACGATCTCCTCCTCGGGAGTGAAGCAGGCGTATTCGCAGCCTGCGATATGGGCGGAACGGGGACCCACATCTACCACGTCGCGGTTGCTGATGCGCACCATGGAACCGCCTGCGCAACCGAGGATGCGCACATCGAGGGAGTTGATATAGGTGTCGTGGCCGCCGATGTTCGCGTAGTCGACCCCGGGGCGGCTGTTCTTGATGACGCCGATGTTGGTCGTCGTCCCGCCGACCTCGAAGTAGATGGCGTTGGACGCCCTCAGGTACATGAGCGAGCCCATGACCGAGGCCGCAGGACCCGAGAGCGCGGTGAGGATCGGCCGTTTGCGCATCTCGCTGATCTCCATGACGCCGCCGTCGCCGCGCATGATCATGAGCGGCACGGTCACGCCTGCCTCGCGTACGGAGCTCTCCGTGGCGTTCGCAGTCGCCATCATCTTGGGGAGGATCGCGGCGTTCATGGCCGCGGTGCGCGTGCGGCGTGTGAGGCCGTAGAGCTTGGTGATATCGGAGGCCATGGTCACGGGGAGCCCACGCTCTTGGACGTGGTCTTGGATTCTCTGCTCCTCGGTCATGTTGTCGACGCCGAATGCCATGGACGCAACGATGACCTGCGAACCCGCATTAATGAGCTCGTCAAGGGCGGCCTCGATGGTCTGGTCGCTCAGCTGCTTCTTCTTGATAAAAGTCGAATGTATGGGGATCTTGCGGCCTACTTCCGCATCGAGTATGACATCGCCGATATTGAGCTGGCGCTTGGCGAGCAGGCCCTCCAAGCCGCCGCCTGCGACGCCGACGATACCCACCGAAGCGACATCACCTTCGATGAAGGCGTTGGTTGCCTGGGTGGTGGAGTGGGCGACGAAGACCACGTCCTCGGGAGCGATGTTATTCTCCACGAGGCAGTTGCGGAATGACTCGACGACGCCCGCTGCGACGCCACGCGGGTCATCATGCGTGGTCTTCACTTCGTTCTTGCCGATGATCTTATGGGTCAGGTTATCGAGTGCGACGCACTTGGTATAGGTGCCGCCGACGTCGATGCCCATACGGACGCTACGATGGCCTTCAGCCATAGTTCCTCCTAATAACGAGGCGGGCATGCCAAGAGGCGATCTTCCTTCCGACATGCCCGCCACATCCGTGAGCTCTTAAGCAGTTACGCGACTGCACGTACACCCAGGGGCTGCGGCGTGCAGGATCCTACACGAACCACTCGGCACCGAGGGCTCCCATCGTGATGAAGGTCAGGATGAAGAGCAGGGCACCGCCGATGTAGAGGGTCGGGACCGTGAGGCGCAGGAAGTCCTTCGACTCGACCTTCGTGTACGAGAGGCCCCATGCAGTCCAGCTCTGCGTGATGCAGGAAGCGAGGTTTCCGGTGATGGTGGGGATGGCGAAGACGCAGTACATGAACGGGACGGAGAAAGTCGCAACGTTCTTGAGGACGCCGAGCGTGGCAGCGCCGCAGCCGACGAGCGTCAGCGGTCCGCGGAAGAGGCTGAAGAACAAAAGCACCGTGAACAGGACGCAGATCATCAGCGTGGATTGCGGGATGATGGGACCGAGGACGGCGCTGAAGTACGGGGACGCATAGCGTGCGACCGTGTTGAACATGGGGAGGCACAGCAGGAAGCCGACCATGGGGGCCGTGTCAACGGTGCCATCGTACATGAGCTTGCTGATGTACTGGATGTTCTCGCGGAAGCCCTTGTCGAACTTCCCGCATAGCCAAAGCGCCAGCATGCCCGCGAGGACGAAGCCGCCGATGACGGAGAAGTTGAATGCGATGTTGAGGATGACGGGAACAAGCGGGAGGATCAAGGTGTAACCGGGAGCGTCCTTCTGCGCCTGGGGGGCAGCTTGGGCTGCCCAAGCATGGCTCTTCTTATTGGTGCGCAGATAGACCGCCGTCATGATGAGCGTGACGACGACCATGATCCCCATGGCGTAGTAGCCCCAGTTCTGGGCGTACCAGCCGAAGAGGAAGTCGGGAAGCTGGTCGGGGTCGATGACGAAGGCGCGATACTGGGCGAAGAAAACGGGATTGAGATAGCAGCCCGCGCCGACCGATGAGATGAAGGTGAAGAGCGCGATGGTCTTGGGGATGCCGAGCGACATGAGGATCGGGAGCACGATGACGCCCACGGCCATAACGGGGCCGGCGCCGGTCATCGAGGTGAAGATGATCGCGGTGACGATGTCGAGCAGGATGATGGTGATGAGGGGCTTATCGCCGCCGAGCTCGACCGTCTTGCGGATGATGGTCGAAGCGATGCCCGTGTCCATGAGGACGCGACCGAACCAAGCGCCGAAGAGGAAGTTGATGAGGATGGTTCCCCAGCCCTCGGGACCGGACTGGTAGACGGTGTTCAGGATGTTGACGAGCGTGACGTCAGTTCCCTCACCGAACTGCAGCACGGGGTTGGCCTCGATGAAGGCGGGGGATGCACCGAGCGTGCCGAGCAGGGAGAGGATCAACCAAAGCGTGGCCATCGTAAGGAAGCCAGCCATAAGGTTGTATCCCTTGATGCAGTAGAACGCAAAAGCGAAGAATGACGCGATGAGGAGGATACCGATAAAAAATTCCATATGCCCTTCCTTTCAGAGAACCGACGAGAAGACCCGATCCAACCCCCCCCTCTCTCCCTAGGCCGCACGTTGATCCCGCCTATGGACGCGCATCTCGCTGAGGGGTGCGTTCCCATGGGAAGGATTATCTACTGGAATATTAGTTTCTCTTTCACGAAATCTTCGCATGACAGCACATAATGGCCGATGAACGGTACCGAATATCCCGTTAATGGAGGTTATTTATGCTACTCAAAGCGCTACGCGTCGCATTTTTACGCGTTTTGCAACACAACTGAAATTTCAAACTGCATCGTTCTGGACGATGAAAGCACGGGCGTACGCCCCGCATTGTGGCCGGGGAGAGCCGTTTCTATAGGCGCTCGCCGAGCGCGTCTTGTACGGTATCTCCTGGAACGGGGCCGAAATCGAAGTAGTCGGGATGGTCCATCACCATCTTGTCGAAGAAGTCCACATAGTGATTCAGATGGCCATAGATAAATGTGTAGAGCTGGTCCTTCGTGAGCCGCGTGCCGAACGCGAGCCTCTTGTAGAGGTCCTCGTGGTCATGATGGAAGGCAGCGGGATCATCGAAACCGTAGACCAAGCCCATGAACCGCACGCGATCGTAGTGGGTTGATGCGGTCCTGATCGATCGCCACGTGAACTCAAGCCCCGATCCCTCGAAGACGATGCGATGGAACTCATCGTCGAGGGTTGCGAGGCGGAATATGTCGAGCGGGCTGGTGTCGAGCGTGAGGCGCTGTTGCGCGAGGCACTCGCCCAAGCGCACGATATAGCTGCTCGGAAGCCTGCCGGCCATGCGGAAGAGCGTCGTTGCCTCGACATCGGTCCGCAAGAGCGATCCTTGGCGCATGGCGCTTACGTTGATGCGGGAGATATGCGTAGCGCTTTGGGGGGCGACATCGACGAGCAGCTGCTCCCGAAGCATCCCCACGGCTTGGTGCACGGGAGTCTTGGATATGCCCAGCCGATGGGCGACCGAGGCTTCTCGCAGCAGCGAGCCCGGAGGCATGGTGAACATGAGGATGTTGTATCTGAGGGTACGATATGCATAGTCGGCATTCGTCTCGTCATCAGACTTGGGCAGCACGACCATCTCACCCGAGGCATCGCTGCCCCTGCGCTTCGGCGCGGTCTGCGCCGCCTCGCTCACCGCACGTGCCATTCCCATTTCCATGATCCACCTTACCGTTCGGATATTTCCGAGCCCCTGCAGGCCCCATCTCATACAGAATATCAGACATACGCCGAAGCCCCATCATACGGTTGGGATTTGGCGCCAGCCTGTTTAC
This sequence comes from Actinomycetes bacterium, assembly GCA_029546925.1. GTDB lineage: Bacteria > Actinomycetota > Coriobacteriia > Coriobacteriales > Atopobiaceae > RUG721. The sequence continues at coordinate 14,342 of JAKPQM010000008.1, read as the reverse complement.
GGGTTGTATCCCGCGTCTTGAAAGGAGCCATCGATGCTTGCCGGAAATGTGAACGAGAGCCCCGCGCGATGGGATCTCTACCCAGAAGCTATACGCCGCGCCCTCAAGATCCTCGCGTCGGGAGCACCGGCGGCCTGCGAGCCCGGGGTGTATCCCTTGGATGATGACCGCATGATCATGCAGGTTCTCGACGTGATGACAAAACCGAGGCGGGAGATCAAACCGGAGTCCCATCGGAAGTACATTGACGTGCAGTTCTTGGCGGCAGGGGGGCCGGAGGCTATCGGCTGGTATCCCGACATGGGCGATAACACGCCTGACGAGGATCTTCTCGACACGCCGCGCGACATCTGCCTCTGGAAGGAGAATCCTGACGCAGGCGAGAGTTGCATCAACATGAGACCGGGCAGCTACGCCGTCTTCTTCCCGTGGGACATGCACGTGCCTGCGATACAGGTGGGGGATGCCCCCGCCCGTATCAAGAAGATCGTCATCAAGGTTCGTCTCGATACCTGCGCCTCATAAGGATTGTATGCCGCAGCTTGGCTGCATAGTCCAATACCCCCAGCGAAGAGATGGCGGCCGGCAGGATAGCGCCGGCCGCCACGGGGAAGGGGGGGTCGTCTTCGGGCTAGACGCGTTCCTTCTTGACGTAGTCGGGGTTGAGAAGATCCGCCTTGCCAAGTTCGCGACCAGCGAAGAAGTCAGCCGTTATCTCCAAGGCGCGTCTATAGATGTTCCAGAGCGCGTCGGTGGTCTGCGCCGATACGTGCGGGGTTAGCACGACATTGTCGAGTCCCCTCAGCGGCGAGTCCATGGGCAGGGGTTCCTGTGCGAAGACGTCGAGTCCGGCACCTAGGATCCTGTGCTCGCGGAGCACCTTTGCAAGAGCGTCCTCGTCCACGACATTGCCACGTGAGGTGCATACGATGACGGCGTCCGGCTTCATGAGCGAAAGCAGATGCGCACCGACCATGTGATGCGTTGCCGGGAAGTACGGGACGTGCACGCTGATGGCATCGCACTCGCTGAAGATGGTCTCGAGATCCGCTCGGCGAGCGCCGAGGTCTGCGATGGCATCCTCGTTCAGGTTGGGATCATACGCATATATCTCAGCGTCGAAGCCGCCCAGCAGACGTGCGAGGCGCCTCCCGATGGCTCCAAAGCCCAAGATGCCCACCTTCTTGCCCAAAAGCTCGCCACCGATGTTGTGATCCCATGCCCCAGCATCGACGATGCGTTGGTTCAAGAGAAGCTGCCGCTTGGCTGCCATGATGAGCGCGAGTGCCATCTCAGCGACGCTTTCGGCATTCGCGCCTGCGGTACGAGCGATGGCGATGCCCTCCTCGGTAGCGTCTGCGAGGTTCACGGCGTCGAACCCTACGCCATAGCGTACGAGCAGACGGCACCTGTCGCCCAGCTGCGAGAAGATCTTTTTGTCAAACGGGTCCACATCGATGATGCCGGCATCGGCATCCTTGAGCTGCTCGATCGCGTATTCGTCGCTGTAGTCGTCATGAGGTGCCCAGACATATTCGAACCCCAAGTCCTTGGCATAATCGCTTGCCCTCCGATTGAGATCCTCATACATCGGCGAGCGAGAGGCGTAGAGGGAAACAACCTTGGTCATGTCCCTGCTCCTTCCTAGAAGTAGACCTCGTTCGCGTTGTTGTAGTAGACGTCGGCGAGCTCGTCGTCGGTGAAAGCCTCGTTCTTCATGAGGTAGTCGGACAAGTGCTCATAGCTGTCCTGGGTGGCGGCGTACGGCGCATCGGTGCCCCAGAGCAGGCGCTTGGCACCGATGATGCCCTTTGCTTCCTTGAGGAACTCGGCGGCATCCGGATAGGGGTAGACATCGGGCGTCAGGATCTTGGGGATGGAGGAGATGTCGAACCAGACGTTGTCCTGCTTCATCATGCGGAGCTCGGCCACCCATTCATCGTGGAGATCCCGATGGGGGGCGCACAGGTGGCAGACCACGATCTTGAGATTGGGGCAGCGCTTGGCGATGCGCACGATAGAGGCGGGCTGGTGGCTGTCCATCATGAGGTCGCCTATATCCAGTGCGACCGTGCCCTTGTAATCCTCGACAAACTGGAAGATTTCCATCATATGGTCGCTGAGCACGAAGGATGGGTTCGCGCCCATGAGGCCGCCGCCCGAGCTCACTTCGAACTTGGCGGCACGAAAACCCTCGTCGCGGAAGAAGCGCTCGAGAATCTCCATATGGTTTGCCATGGACGGATCAACCGAGACGGTCGGACAGAAGCGGCCGGGATACGTTTTCAGGATCTCGCGGTAGTACTCGTTCTGGAAGCCGTAAAGCGAGCCCTGCATGAGGACGGCCTTCTCGACCTCGTTTTCGTCCATAAGCTTGAGCGCGGCCTCGGCAAGGAAGGACTCGTTTCCCAAGCCCTCCGGAATCAGCTGGTAGCTGTCTCCGTTTGCCCAGATCACCATGCCGTTGCCCGCCGCACGGCTCTCTCCGCGCGCACAGTAGCCCGCAATGATCTTCGCGAGATGCAGGTGCGCATCGATCTTCCTCATAACAATCACTCCCTGTCGGTTCATGGCTAGCTGGTAGCCGTCCCCTTGATCTGCTCGGAAATCTTCTTAACCTTTTTGCGCGACTGATCCTGGTGCTGCAGCGCATCGAAGGCGACGGCGATGATGATCACGATGCCTTGGACGAGGCCGCTTTGCGTTGACGGCACGCTCATGAGGTTGAGGCCGTTGTTGATGAGACCCATGATCACGACGCCGTAGATGCAACCGGGAACGGTGCCCACGCCGCCGAGGAGGCTTACGCCGCCGATGACCGCAGCTGTGATGACCTGGGTTTCGTATCCGCTGCCCGTAGATGCCATACCCTGCTGTGTCATGGAGGCGAGCACGATGCCGCCGATGGCCGCCGTCAAACCTGAGAAGACGTAGCAGAGGACGATGTCCTTGTTCACGTTTACGCCCGATATCTCGGATGCCTCGGGGTTGCCGCCCACGGCGTAGATGTCGCGGCCGAAGGTGGTCCTCGAGAGGGCGAACCAGCTGATCAGGGCGATGATGACCATGAGGTAGATGGGAAGCGGAAAGCCTAGGATCTTCATCGAGCCGATGGAGGTGAAGAGAGCCGGCTCACGTGCGCTCACGATTCGGTTGTTGGTGATGACCATCGAAAGTCCGAGGTAGACGCTCTGGGCAGCAAAGGTCACGAGAAATGCGGGGATGTTGAACTTGGTGATGATGAGGCCGTGAACCACGCCCGCGAGCGCTCCCACGCATAGTGCTGCCGTGATGCCTATGATCACGCTCGCATTCGTCGCCCCCATCTTTTCGATGATCTCGACCACCGTGATGGCGCTCAACCCCGCGAGCGTTCCGATCGAGAGATCGATGCCGCCGGCAAGGAACACGAATACGGTGCCGCAGGTCATAATGCCTATGACGGAGACGGACCAGAGCACGTTTGCAAAGTTGTTGGCCGTAAGGAACGACTGCGGCCTCAGAACGGAGAGGATGACGATGGAGCCAACCAGAATGATCGGCTTGCTCATCTTTCCCCAGTCAATTTTCTTCATTATTTCTCTTCCTCCTCAACGCCCTGCATGGCCGCAAGAATCTTTGCCTGAGTGACCGTCTCGTCCTTGAACTCCCGCACGATATCGCCTTTTCTCATGACGATGATGCGGTGCGAGACGCGGAGGAGCTCTTGGAGGTCGGAGGAGACGACGATGACCGCGACGCCATCGGAAGCGAGTTGGTCGAGGATGCCGTAGATCTCGGCCTTGGCGCCGACGTCGATGCCTGCCGTCGGCTCGTCGACAATCAGCAGCTTGAGACCGCGCACAAGCCACTTGCCGAGGACCACCTTCTGCTGGTTGCCACCAGACATGGTGCCGACTTCCTTCTGCGGATCAGCAGGCCGGATGTCGATGGCTTCGATGGCCTTCTTGCTCAGTTCAAGCTCGTCGTTCTCGTCGATGGCGATACCGGTGCGCTTGATGATGTCGTAGTTGGTGAGCGCTACGTTCTTAACTGTGGAGAGGAGCGGGATGAAGCCCTGCTTGCGGCGATCTTCGGGGACGAAGCCAATGCCCTTGCGGATGCTCAGTGCCGGGTTGGGGTCAAGCTTCTCGCCGTCAAGCAGCACCTCTCCGCTTGCGGCCTTATCCACACCGTAGATCGCACGTACGACCTCGGTGCGCCCGGCACCGATGAGGCCGCCTACGCCGAGGATCTCCCCGTGCCGTACTTGGAAACTGATGTTGCGGAAACGGTTCGCGGAGTCCGTGAGCCCCTTCACCTCGAGGCAGACGGGGCCATCATCCGAATGAAGCTGCTTGCTGGAGTCGTCGACCTCCTCCATCTCCTTGCCGATCATCGTCTCGATGACCACCTTGGGGATGATCTCGTCCTTCTCGAGGACGGCGGCGTTCTTGCCATCGCGCAGGATCGTGAGGCGGTCGGACAGACGGTAGACCTCCTCAAGGCGATGTGAGATGTAGATGATCGATACGCCCTGATCGCGGAGCTTGCAGATGATGCCGAAGAGGCTCTCCGCCTCCTTGCCCGAGAGGGACGAGGTGGGTTCGTCCATGATGAGGAGCTTCGAGTCGTTGGACAGTCCCTTCAGGATCTCAACCAGCTGGCGCTGCCCCATGCCCAAATCCTCCACGATCGTCGTGGGTTTGAGTGGGAAGTCGTACGAGTCGATGAGCTGCTGGGTCATTTTATTCATCTTGTCGTAGTCGATGAGTCCAGCTCTGAGCGGCTCCTTGCGCAGAAACACGTTCTGCGCCACCGTGAGCGGTGGGATGACCGAGAGCTCTTGGTAGATGCATGAGATACCCAAATTCAGGCAATCTTGGTAGCTGTTGATCTCTACTGGTTTGCCCTCCCAGCTGATCTGGCCTTCGTCCTTGGTATAGATGCCCGTGATGATCTTGATCAACGTGGACTTACCGGCACCGTTCTCGCCCATGAGGGCATGCACCTCGCCCTTGCGGACGTCGAAGTGAACGTCCTGCAGAACCGGAATGCCGCTGAAGCTCTTGTAAATATGGTTTGCCTCGAGCAGAAGATCTTTGCTCATGCTCCAACACCTTCTTCCGCCTGAGCTCCGCGCTCCTTGGCAATCCTGTCCATGCGCTTTCGGTACATGGAGTCGAAGACGACGACGGCGATGATGACGATACCCTTGATGATGTATTGGAATGCGGTGTTCATGTGCAGCTTGAGCAAACCGTTCTCGAGCGTGGCCATGAAGACGGAGCCGATGAGCGTGCCGATGATGTCACCCGAGCCTCCCGCAAGCGAGACACCGCCGATAACGGCTGCCGCGATGGGGTTGAACTCGAAGTCCGAGCCAAGAAGTGCCGTAGTGCTCTGAAGGCGCGCGGTGGTGAAAACGCTGCCCACAGCCACGCAGAAGCCCACGATCACATAGGCGATCATGCGTGTGCGCGGCACGTCGATGCCCGAGAGGGTTGCCGACTTCTTGCTGGCGCCGACTGCATAGAGGTTCGTGCCGAAGCGGGTGTACTTGAGGACGACCTCGCCCGCGATGACGAAGATGGCCATCGCGATGGTTACGTAGAACACGGCGCCAACGGATCCGCCGAGCACCGTGTATTCAGGTACGATCAGAGGCTGCGATTGGATGACGCCATTCTCATCGGTGATAGCTATGAGGTAGGTGAGGGCCCGGAAGATTCCCAATGTTGCAAGCGTGCCTATGAACTCGGGGACGTTGAGTTTCGCGACGATGATGCCATTCACGAGGCCCGCAATAAGCCCGACGGCGATGCCGATGAGGATCATCAACCAGATCGGCAGCAGTGTATAGGCGTAGATGTTCGCCATGGTCATTGCAACAAGCGCCATCATGCTGCCCGTGGAGAGGTCGATGCCCGAGGTGATGATCACGTACGTTACGCCAACGCCGACGATGGCAACTACAGAGGCATTTCGGAAAATCTCGGAGAAGTTGTCGGCGCTGAGAAAGCTCATGCCTCCCAGCACCCCGAACAGAACGATGAGGGCCAGCAACATCGCCAGCGAGATGAGGCGCCTCATCGTCGATTGTTTTATATGCCGTTTCATGCTGATATCCACATCTACTCAGTGGCAGTGAACCCATATGAGCTGGGCCCCATGTAGCATGGGCCCAGCTCATGGAGAAGCCGCTACCTGGTTACCAACGGTCTTCCTCGGGGATGGAGCCCACGTTATCCGCAGTGACGACAATCGGCTCCATGATGACCTGGGGGGTTTCGGAGAGAACGGTGTAGCTGTATTCGGAGCCAACCATGAGCAGCGCGATCTTCGCAGCTGTGGAGCCCTCGTCCCAGCTGTTGGTGTAGATGGTGCCGGCCATATCCCCGCTCTCGATCATCGCGAGAGCGTCCTTCTCGCCATCGGCACCCCAGATGACAATCTGCCCTTTCTTATCGGCGGATTGCGCGGCGAGCGCTGCACCCTCGGCCATGGCGTCATTGATGGCGAAGACAGCCTTGAGATTGGGGTAGTTCTGCAGGAAGCTGTTCATGACCGTGATGGCCTGCTCCTTCTCGAAGGCGGCAGACTGCGCATCGACGATCTCGACTCCAGGGTAGTTGGCGATGGTCTCGCGGAAACCGCGCTCGAGATTATCGGTCCTCGTGAGACCGGGCACGCCTTGGATGATGGCGACTTCGCCCGCTTCGCCGATCTGTTCGGCGATCTTGTCGGCAGCCATTCTGCCTGCGTCGTAATCGACCGCCATGACGAGGGCGCTATGGACGGTCGCCGCATCGAGGTTGATCGTGATGACGGGGATGCCCGCCTCCTCCGCCTGCTGGACGGACGGAGCGAGGGCCGTGCCGTCGGAGCACTGCAGGAGGATGGCGTCGTACTTCTGGTTGATGACATCCGCCATGACCTGGGTTTGGGTCTCTGCGGAACTCTCACCGTTAAAGGATTGGATGGCGATGTTGGACCATGATGCGCACTCGCGCTCGATACCCTCAAGCCATGCTTGGTTATTGGGAGTGCTCAGGTCGTGAGCGACATAGGCGATCTTGATGTCTTCGACGTATGGGTTCTTCTTAACCTTGTTGCTTGTCGATGTGGGCGAGCTGCCCGCATTTGCCGTGCTGTCGGTGCGCTCGGTTCTTTCCGAGGAGCAGCCTGCAAGCAGTGCACCAGCGGAAAGGCTGGCGATTGCAGCGATTGCGCCGCGCCTGGTAATCCCATGCTCGTTCTTGCTACGCTCGATCTTGTTAAACATAGTGTCCCTTCCTTTTAGAGTACTGCTGAGATGACGTGCCCTCAACTCCCCCTCTCTCCCGGGACTGCACTTTGCCATCCACCTACAGGCCGACCTCTCCAAGGGACAGGCTTCCATAGGATGGATTACTACTGAAATATTAGTTTTGTTTTCATAGGATTATTGTATGATATTGGATTACAGCCGATGAACGGTATTATTCGTCCTGCTAACGGATATGGATTTTTCGCTACGAAGCCCGGCTTTTGCTGTTTTGGTGCGCATTCTGCCTGAACTATAATTTCAAACCTCTGCAATCCTCGAAAAGTGCGGGTACTTACACCCGCGATGACACTCCTCAGACTGAGCGGAACGGGATGTTAGGCGCATGGTCGAAGCGGTCATGGAAGCTGAGGCCGCGCATGTACTCTTTCCTATCCTTGTCCAGCGGATAAGCGTACTCGTCGACGGATGCTTCAAGAGTGCTTCATCGTCGGCGCGACCGACAAGGCGATCATCGCCCTTGTCGAGGAGATGCTCATCTAGAGATCTGATATTACAGACTCCTGCCGTCATGCAGCCCTGTTAGAAGGAGATAGGTGCCTATCTGCAGGCAGCGCTACGCCGTCTCCAAGCTCATGGGGAGGGGCGGGCTGCTCTAGATCCTACACAGCGCGTCCTGTCGCGAACAGTTGCCACAAGTGGCGTAATTCCGCAATAGAGGTGGAGAGGTATGGAAATCAAACGAGACAAGTACCTCGACGATCTTATCATCCGCAAGAACTGAGCATGCGAAGCTGCGCGACCCAGGCGAGCTCTCAGCGTACATCCGATCGAAGATCCAAGATGAGACAACTCCTTACTTTGTGCTTCTCGATGAGGTGCAATATGCGATTTCCGAGGATGAGTTCAAAGGAGATGAGCCTCAGCGACTCTACGGTGTCCTCAACAGCCTTCTCCGTAAACGAAATGTCGATGTTTATGTAACCGGCTCGAACTCCAAGCTCCTCTCCTCGGATGTGATGACCGAGTTCAGAGGCAGGGGTGACGAGGTGCATGTAAGGCCCCTCTCCTTCGCGGAGTTCATGCAGGTCTATCCAGGGGACGCGTACCAAGGTTGGGCGGACTACGTCCAATTCGGGGGAATGCCCCTCACGCTGTCCATGACATCGGATGAGCAGAAGTCGAACTACCTGGAGCATCTCTTTGAGGAGGCCTACATCAAAGATGTGGTTGCCCACGACAAGATCAGGAAAACCCAGGAGCTCGAGGACCTCATCGATGTGCTCGCCTCATCCACGGGAGCCCTTACCAGCCCTGCGAAGATCGCCGCCACGTTCAAGAGCGTGCTGCACTCCTCCATCACCGATCACACGCTGAAGAGCTACATCGGCTACCTGAAGAACGCTTTCATCGTCCAGGAAGCAAGACGCTACGACATCAAGGGGAGGCGCTACATCGGAAGCCCCAAGAAGCACTACTTCGAAGATGTGGGGCTCAGAAACGCACGCATCGGATTCCGTCAAGTTGAGGAAAACCACATCATGGAGAACGTCGTCTACAACGAGCTCAGGATGTAGGCGTGGCCGAGAAGCGCGAGAGGAAGAATGGAGTAGAAACCCGCTCACAGCTTGAAGTCGATTTCGTGGCCGATCTGGGAAGCAGGCGTTGCTACATCCAGTTTGCTTTCCAGATTCCGGATATGCAGAAAGACATGCAGGAAAAGGCCTCTCTTCTAAGAATCGATGATAGTTTCAAGAAGATCGTGCTCGTGCGTGACGTGATCAAGCCATCGCAAGACCATGCAGGTATCACCACCATGAGCGTTTACGACTTTCTGCTCGATCCGAACAGCTTGATCGCTTGGTAACACCTGCGGGAAACTTCAAGTTCATACATACTCATACATACGAGCTATGGGACGTGGAAGACGCTCTGCTCCAGATCTTTGCCAATCCAAGACACGATGAGCCGGGCGTCGAAGCGGTCCGTTTTCCTCGATTGCTCGAGCGCGGCTTTCGCGTACTCTACACGGTAGGCCATCTATAGCCCAAGCTCCGCGAGGGCCTGCTCATGGGTGTGGCGCGCCATCGCCCTCGGCGATGGCGGCATGCGGGGTCGCCAGGTCTTCTTGATCCTCGATCTTCTCGAAGACGGCATCACGGATAAAGCCGGATATGGTCTTCCCCTCGAACTCGGCGTACTTGCGTATGATGTCGGCGCCTACATCGTCAACGCGCATTGTCATGGTGGACATCGTCGGCTCTCCCTCCCCCTTAGCGAATACGATGTATTCTGTTATAGGAAGGAAAGTAGCGTGCGGATGGCTCATGATTTGCCTGAGAGCAAGTGCCTGCGAGCAATTTGGAGTTGTAGGAAGATCTAGGAACGAATATCGCCCAAGAGGCTTTCCAGGCCAACAAAAGCCCAGTTGGTATAAAGGCGTGGGCAAAGCTTTTCGCCAAATCTTCCTACAACTCCAAATTGCTCGCAGGTACTTGCCCATAAGCACAGAGAACCGCACGGATCTGTCCGCGAGTGCCGAGTTGTCCTCGAGGAGCGGTTCTGATTGCCCTTTCTGTCACGCTTCCCTAGAAAGAAGGGCCGGCCATGGCAGATGCCATGGTCGGCCCCGACGACACTTCCAAAGAAGCTGGAATCGATCCTTACAAGACGGAGCGGAACGGGACGTTGGGCTCGTAGTCGAAGCAGTCGTGGAAGCCGCGATCGTACATGTACTCCTTCTTGTCCTTGTCCAGCGGGTAGGTGTACTCGCCGCCGACCTTCCAGTAGTACGGCTTGAAGGTGTACTCGAGGCGGTTCTTGCGCATCTCGTAGAGAACCTCGATCTCGCGCAGGTCTGCGGCGAAGTTTGTCCAGACATCCCAGTGGATGGGGATGACGACCTTGGCCTGCAGGGCCTCGGCCATGCGCAGGATGTCGGAGGCCTCCATCTTGTCCTGCATGCCCAGCGGGTTGCAGCCGTAGGAACCGAAGGCCACGTCCACGCCGCCGTACTCCTTCATGATGTCCTTGCCGTGCTTGGCGAAGTAGATGGAGTAGTGCGAGTCGCCGCTGTGGTAGATGTTGCCGCCCGGGGTGACGAGCAGGAAGTTGACGGCCTTCTCGTCCATGTCCATCGGGCACTTGCCCCACAGATCCTCGCGGTCGGGGCCGGTGGAGTCGGTCGTGGTGATGCAGGTGCGATCGAAGGAATCCATGCAGACGATCTCCATGTCCTTGATCTTGAACTTGTCACCGGGCTTGACGACCTTGATGCGGTCCTCGGGCACGCCCCACTTGCGCCAGAAGTCGGCGGATTTCTCCGGGCCGATGAAGGGAACCGGGATCTCGTTGCCGTTCTCGTCGATGGTGGTCATGCCGGATTGGATGACGTGCGCGGCCCACTCTTTTGACATGTGGTCCTGGTGGTAGTGGGTGGCGAGCACGGCGTCGACATGCTTGAAGCCGAAGGGGTCGAAGACGTAGGGGACGTTGCGCAGGTTGGGCTGCATGGCGCGGCAGCCGGCCATGTTGGCCATCTGGTGCCCGACCGCCATCTTGCCGTTGCCATGGCTGCGTTTGCCGTTGCCGGTCCACAGGTCGATGGTGATGTTGGCGTCGCCGGGGGTCTTGATCCACATGCCGGTGCAGCCGAGCCACCACATCTTGACGTTGCCCTCGGGGACAACGCAGTTCTCGATATCCTCGTTAAGCCAGGTGCCCCACTCGGGGAAGGTGGCCATGATCCACTTCTCCCTGGTGACCTCGTCTATTGCAGACATCTTTCTCCTCCTTTGAACTATAGTGTCCGATCCCGTCATGCTGCAGTCGCCCGCGTTAGACCTCGACGACCTCGTAGAGGGCGAGCTGATCGGTCTCGCGGTTGGCTGCGACGATGCGGAACGTGCCCTCATCTTCGAACGCGCAGCAGTTTGCAGGGCCGAAGTCGTGATCTATGGTCTCGATCTGGTAGTCGCCGTCGGCAAACCAGATACGCAGCAGGTCACGGCCGCCCTTGCGGTTGCCGATCACCGCGCACTGCTGGCCCGCGAACGTGCCGCTCCAGATGGCATGCAAAAACTCGCGGCTCATCTCGTCGGTCCATACCTTCTGATAGCAGTCCTCGATCTCGGTTCGGTGCCAGATGGAGAGGACGTTGCCATGGAACGCCGAGAACGTGAGGATCTCGTCCAAGCCGTCGCCATCGAAGTCGACCATCGCGATATCGCTTGTGGGCTGGATGATCAGGCAGCTCATATCCCATGTACCGTCGGCGGATGCGGGCGGCGTGCAGCGGAAGACGCCCGCTGCCGTGGAGATGAGGGCGAAGCTCTTGTCGGGGGCGATCCAGAAACCGTGGTTTTGGAGCTGGTAGCCTGCGAGTTCGGTGAGTTCGAGCTGGTGTGTGTCGTTGTGCTCTTCGAGTGCGCCGTCGAGTCGCGCAACGTAGACTGCACCGGGGGTGGTCCAATCTTCCTTGACCTTGCGGCAAGCTCCCTTGATGGTGCAGGCGATGAGCCAAAGCTGGTCGTCGGCACCTTTGAGGATGCCGAAGCGGTGGACGTAGGGCAGGTCGCAGAGCACAGATTCGCGCCAAGTTCCGTCTGCCTGACGGGTGTAGGAGACGATCTTCGCGTCATCGCCGCCGTAATTCGGCGAGAAGAACTTGTAGGTGGCAAGCAGCTGGTCGCCACGTTCGGGGACCTGCGTGACGGTCATGACGCCGCCCGGCCCCTCCGCGATGGTATCCAGGGGCGTGCCGTCGAGGGTGAAGCGGCGGATCGGGCCCTCCTTCTCGGTGCCGGCAACGAAGCCTTTCGCATCTGCGCCGTCGAACATGCAGAGGGCGTAGCACTTAGGCATGTTCGCAAGGACTTTCTTCTCGTATTTCATGACCCTCCCATGCATGGATGTGCGCAGGCGGTGCCGCCCCGCCGAAACGGGGCGGCACATCGTCGCGTCTGCTAGGCCTTGAACTTCTCCGCAGCGCCGGTCTCGACGAGCTTCTGCTCCATCTCGGCATCGGAGAGGACGTTGCGCAGGCCGATGACGTTGACGCCGGCGGCCTTGGCGGAGTCGTACATGTTGATGAAGTTGAGCGGGGCGAAGACGATGTCGTACTGGCGCGCCGAGCTGACCGCCTCGGAGATCGCGCAGTGGTGGATGTCGGCCACGGCCATGCCGAGCTTCTTGGTCACACGCTCGGCGGTCATCTTCATCATCAGCGAGGTGCCGGCACCGTTTGCGCAGGCGACGAGGATCTTTGCATTCATAGCGGTCTCCTTCTTTCTCTCTATGCCCCTTATGGGCGACGTTCTGCTGGTAGATGGAACGGATTCATGGTTGTGCGGCGCTGCGGGTTTTCACAGCGGTCTTATGCGGACCCCTTGCCCTTCTGCGCGGCCTGCTGGCGGATCTCCTTGCACTTCTGGTAGTCCTCGACCTCGAGGAAGTAGGTGTCCTTGTGGGCGAGGTACTGGAGCTGCGGGATAGCGAGCAGGGCGACGACGACGATGGCGAGGCCGGCATAGCTGAGGTACTTCATGACCACGGTCATGATCGGCCACACAACCGCCCAGTCCCACATGCCGAGGTACCCGCCGTAAGCGGCCATGCTGACCCAGCCGGCGATGAGGGCGGAGCCGAAGACCTGGAGCAGGCCCGAGATGAAGGGCATGATCAGGCAGGCCCTGAGGCCGCCCTTGTTATCGGCATAGACGCCGATGGTGGCATTGTCGAAGAACAGGGGCACGAAGCCGGCGATGACGACGACGGGGCTCTTGAGGAAGAGGAGCAGGGCGATGGCGAGGAACTGCCCGGCTGCACCCATGAGGAAGCCGATGGTGACGGCGTTGGGGGAGCCGAAGCCGAAGGTGACGGCGCAGTCGACGCCGGGGACGGAGCCTTTGAGCACCTTGCTGGAGATGCCGTGGAAGGAGTTGGTGAGCTCGGTGACGAAGGTGCGGACGCCGAGCTGGAGGATCGACAGGTACACGGCGAAGCGGAAGGAGGTGGTGAGGATGTAGAAGAAGAAGTCCTGCCCCTCCTTCATGAACTCCTTCGCGATGAGGAAGTCCTGGCCGAGGATCACGAGGATGACGCCGAAGAAGGCGGTCATGAGGATGGCCGTGGCGACGAGGTTCTCGTTGAAGATCTTCAGGAAGCCGGGCAGCTCGATCTCATCGATGCGCTTGGAGGCCTTCTTGGAGTGCTTGGCAAGCCACTCGGATGCCTTGCTCGCGGTGTAGACGCCGAACATCTGCTGGTGGGCGATGGTCAGGCCGGCACCGTCGGTGAGGTCCTGCGTGGGACCGATGCAGAGGTTGGAGCCGACGGCCCAATAAAGGCCGAGGAGCACCGTCATGACGGCGAGGACGGCGATGTCGTTGAGCTGCGGGAAGCAGAACAGGATGAGCCAGAAGGCGGTTGCGGCCTGCTGCACTTGGACATGGCCCGTCGTGAACAGGGCGCGGCACTTGGTGTACTTCTTGAGCGCCACGAGCACGATGTTCAGGATGAACGCGAAGAGCAGCAGGAACATGACGGACGAGAAGGAGCGGCCCGCGATGAAGGCGGGTCCCGCCGCATCCTCCATGCCCGCCTGGACGGCATTCTGCCCGAAGTAGGGGTCGATGACCATGGCGGAGAGGTTGAAGCGCTCCTCGAGGCCGACAAGCACCGGGCGGAAGGAGGTGACGAGGCCGCTGGAGCCGACGAGCAGGATCTGATAGCCGATGACGGCCTTCACGAAGCCGGCGAGGACGTCGTACCAGGGCTTCTGGAGAAGGATATAGCCGACGACGACGATGAGGCCGATGAAGTAAGCGGGTTGCGTCAGGATGTTGTTGGCAAACCACTGCCAGATGGTGTAAAGGATTTCCATGTGATCCCTTTCCGATGATGGCGAATCATGGACGGTGCGTGCGGGCGTGTATCGCCCTAGGCGTTGTCACCAGCGAGCTGGTCGATCTCGAGAAGCTCCTCGGGAGATTCGATGGCCTTCAGCCGTTCCACGACCTCATCGTTCATGAGCACCGCCACGAGACGCTGCATGTTCGCGAGGTGCGCCGCCGGGTCGGTGGAGCAGAGCGTGAAG
>JAKPQM010000005.1 GCA_029546925.1 Actinomycetes bacterium | reverse complement strand
CGTAGCGGCCGGGGGGAATGACCGCGGTCAGCGTCGCCTCGCGGCCGTGGCGGCGATGGAAGTCGATCGAGGCGGCGATGTCGATGCTCGCGACACCGTCACCGTAGGTCAGGCAAAAGGGCTCATCCGGCTCCAGGAAGGATGCGATGCGCTTGACGCGGCCGCCGGTCAGGGTCTGCTCGCCGGTGTCGACGAGCGTCACCGACCACGGCTCGGCATCCGAGGAGTGATAGTGGATGCGGTTCTTCTTGGCATCGATGGTGACGTTGGAGCTGTGCAGGACGTAGTTCGCGAAGTACTCCTTGATCACATAGCCCTTGTAGCCGAGGCACACGACGAAGTCGGTGATGCCGTGGTGGGCATAGATCTTCATGATGTGCCAGAGGATGGGGCGGCCGCCGATCTCGATCATCGGCTTCGGGCGGAGCACGCTCTCCTCGGAGATGCGTGTCCCAAGTCCGCCGGCCAGGATCACCGCCTTCATCATCGCAACATGCCCGTTTCACTTCCGAACGCATCGATGCCGAACGGGATAGACCATGGAAACGAGGGTTGGAAGCGCCGCTCTGGGATTGTCAACGCCAGAATCCACCCGCCAAGCCTGGGGGAGAATATTCGAGAGCTCGCACGATGATCGGCCTTGCGCAGCCGCCGACCCGTCCATGGCTCGGCCGAAGACATCACTGGGAAGGCAACGGCTCAGGAGGCACACGCCCACTCGCCGCGAGCATCAACGGGAGAGACCTCGAGTCTCGACCAGGGCGTTGTCTGCCCGAGCGTGGAGCATTCGAAAGCCAGTCAGGTGCGTGATCGAATGGTGGAGCCGAGCGGGATCGAACCGCTGACCTCGTGAATGCCATTCACGCTTGACCGCCAAACTGGGCTTCGCATCATCGCAGCTCCTTGCGCGTTCTCGCGCGGTTATAGTCTTCTTTATCAGGCCATTATCCCACTGCACTATGCGCGAGACTGCGCAAGCGTCTGCTGGTCTGCGCTGCATCCGTGCGTCCGCCGTGCGTCCGATGGTTGATGTCA
>JAKPQM010000126.1 GCA_029546925.1 Actinomycetes bacterium | reverse complement strand
GGGTAGACGAGACTAGAACTCCTCCTCGTCGTCGTCGTCATCCTCGTCCTCATCGTCATCGTCGTAGTCATAGTCGTCCTCTTCGAACGCTTCAAGAGCCTCGATGACCCGCTCGTACTCCTCATCATCCTCGATGTCGCTCAGGTACTCGTCGCCCTTCTCGTCGACTTCGTACTTCATGATGATGGCTTCCTCGCAGATCCCTTCTTCGTCTTCCTCGAAGCACTCTACGGGAATGAGCACAGCGTACTTAGCGTCGTCAATCTCGATGATCTCATCGATTGCGTAGTCGCGCTCTTTGCCATCTTCTTCTACGAGCGTAATGATGTTCTCCTCGTCTGGCATGCTGATCACTCCAATCTGGCCCTATTTGGTCTGCCAAGGCAACATGGTATCCCCTTCGCAGCCTTCTGAGGCAAATGCCTGCGGGCCGCGCCCGCACGAAACGCCAACCGTGGCAGTGGCGATAGATCAGCTCCGCGACGCCAGGTTATCAAGGTAAGCCTGGAGTATGATCGCAGCGGCTGTCTTATCGATAACATCGCGCCGTCGTTTGCGCGACAGATCGGCCTCTATCAGGACTCTCGATGCTTGGGCAGTGCTGAGACGCTCATCCCACGTTACGACCGGAATTGATACGGACTCACGGAGTCGACGGCAGAACTCCTCGACTCTCGCGGCCGCCGGACCAAGTGTGCCGTTCATGTTCACCGGGAGGCCCACTACGATCTCACCGGCACCGACCTCTGAGACCAGCTCGCCCACGCAAGCAATGTCGCTGCCCCACCCTTTGCTGTGGATTACCGTGCGAGGCGAAGCCACCAGGCCCAACTCGTCGCTGACAGCCACGCCGATTCGGGCCTCCCCGACATCGAGCCCAATCCGAACCAAACTGTGCCCTCCTAGACCACCTTTATGCAGAAGTCCCTGCAGTAAGCGACGCAGTAGCCGCAGAGAACGCACTTCGTCGCATCGACCTCCGCCCGCCCGGCGCCAAGTTTGAGTGCGCCGTAGCTGCAGGACTCAACACAAGCTCCGCACTTTGAGCACCACTCTTCTATGAGCAGATGCTTTTCTCCTGCAAGGTATCGAAGGACTTCATCAGGCCCCTCCAGACCCGACGTGATGGCGATATCTGCGTCGAGTTCATCGCAGCTCTTGGCGCCGATGGCCAT
>JAKPQM010000123.1 GCA_029546925.1 Actinomycetes bacterium | reverse complement strand
AAGGCGAAGTCATCGCCTCGACCTTTGACGAACCGGCCTCCCGGCACGTCCAGGTGGCGCGCATGGTGATCGAGAAGGCCAAGCGCTATGTGGAGTACCGCAAGGACGTGGTGATCCTGCTCGACTCGCTGACGCGTCTGGCCCGGGCGCACAACACGGTCTGCCCGCCCTCGGGCAAACTCCTCTCGGGCGGTATCGACGCCAACGCCCTGCAGAAGCCCAAGCGCTTCTTCGGCACGGCGCGCAACATCGAGGAGGGCGGCAGCATCACCATCATCGCCACGGCCCTGATCGATACCGGCTCACGCATGGACGAGGTCATCTACGAAGAGTTCAAGGGCACCGGCAACATGGAGATCCACCTCGACCGCACCATGATGGAGCGCCGCGTGTTCCCGGCCGTGGACATCTCCAAGTCCGGCACGCGCAAGGAAGAGCTCCTCATCCCGCAGGAGCAGCTCGACCGCATCTGGATCCTGCGCAAGCTCTTGAGCCCCCTGAACCCCATCGACAGTCTCGAATTTCTGCTGGACAAACTGAGCAAGACGGATAATAATGCGCATTTCCTGGAAGCAATGAACAAGTAAGGAGCACGCAAGATGAAGAAGGACATACATCCGAAGTACGAAGAGACGACCGTGACCTGCGCCTGCGGCAATACCTTCACGACCCGTTCCACCAAACAGGACATCCGGGTCGAGATCTGCAGCGCCTGTCACCCCTTCTATACCGGACAGCAGCGCGCCACCTCGGGGGCCGGCAAGGCCGAGCTCTTCCGCCGCAAGTACGGGGAGTACCTGAAGAAGAACGACCAGTAAGCGAGAGCCTATGCTGGAACGTCTACAGGAGATCAAGGAACGCTACGACGAAATCAGCCATCTCCTGGCCGACCCTGATCTTCCCAAGGATCGCGAGCGCTACACCCAGTTAACCAAGGAACATGCCGGCCTCGAAGAGTACATGGGCCCCTACAAGAGGCTCATGGAGCTCGAAGAGGAGATCTCTGCTCACGATGCCATGCGGGACGACCCTGATCCCGAGATGCGCGAACTCGTGCGCGACGAGCTGGAGCGCCTACGCGCCGAGAAGGCGGAGCTCGAGCAGGCCATCCGCGCCCTCTTCATACCCAAGGACCCCAACGACGACAAGGACGTCATCCTCGAGATCCGCGCCGGCACGGGCGGCGAGGAGGCCGCGCTCTTTGCCGCCGACCTGTTCCGCATGTATGCGCGCTATGCCGAGTCCCAAGGCTGGAAGGTCGAAATCTTGAGCCAGAACGACACCGGCAAGGGCGGCCTCAAGGAGATTATCGCCGGCATATCGGGCAGGCGCGTCTACGCCAAACTCAAGTACGAGAGCGGGGTGCACCGCGTGCAGCGCGTGCCGGTCACCGAGGCCTCGGGCCGCATCCATACCTCGGCCGTCACCGTGGCCATCCTGCCCGAGGCGCAGGAGGTCGACATCGACATCGACCCCAAGGACCTGAGGATCGATACCTACCGATCGTCCGGCAGCGGCGGCCAGCATGTCAACAAGACCGAGAGCGCCATCCGCATCACCCATATCCCCACCGGGTTGGTGGTCACCTGCCAGGATGAGAAATCGCAGCACAAGAACAAGGACAAAGCCATGAAGGTGCTGAGGGCTCGTCTTCTTGATCAGCTGATGG
>JAKPQM010000122.1 GCA_029546925.1 Actinomycetes bacterium | reverse complement strand
CTCACTCTATGCCGTATCTTGAGGCATAAATCCACAATTTATGCCTCACGGGGCTTTGAACGGCTGTGCCCGCAAGCATTTCGGGCTCGGTCTGACGTCCGGAGCGTCCTGAAACTGTGAGGGGAGGGGGGCTGGAAGAGGTGAGCCGAAGGGCTCGGCCAAGTCCGGCTTTCAGGAGCACCCCCATGAACGACATCGAGTTGATCCCGCTCGGCAAGCTGCGCTTGTCCGAAGCCAACGTCCGCAAGAACGACAGCAACCTCTTCATCGAAGAATTGGCTGCCAATATCGAGGCCAAGGGCCTCCTCCAGAACCTGATCGTCGTGCCCGCCAAAAAGCGCGGCATGTTCGACGTCACCGCGGGCGGACGCCGCCTGCGCGCACTCAACTATCTGCTCGAGGCGGGCAAGCTCCCCAAGGATCACCCCGTCGCCTGCCGGGTGCTCGATATCGATGCCGCCGAGCAGTCCGAACTCTCGCTGATCGAGAACGTCATCCGGCTCGACATGACGCCAACCGATGAAATCCGTGCGTACAAGCACTTCGTCAACGAGGGCAGCGACCTCGACGCGATCGCCAAGCGGTTCGGACGCACCCGCCGGTTCATCGAAGGCCGCCTGCGGCTTGCAGACCTCGCCGATCCGATCTTCGCCGCGCTCGAGGAAGGCAAGATCACGCTCGATGTCGCCAAGGCCTATGCGACGACGCCCAACCATGATCGCCAGATGATGGTCTGGAATGAACTGTCGAACAGCTGGCAGGGCAACAACCCCGATTCCATCCGCCGCATGGTTACGCACAGCGCCATCCGCTCGTCTTCGCCGATGGCGAAGCTCGCCAGCGAAGCCGAATACCTCGCCGCCGGAGGCAAGATCGAGCGCGACCTGTTCACCGAGGACGGCGGCGAGACCTGGATCGATGCCGAGATCGCCCAGCGCATTGCCGGCGAAAAGCTCCAGGCCTATGCGGCCGAGATCGCCCAAACCTCCGGCTATGCCTGGGTGCGCCCGATCCTCGAAACCCGCGTCACCTACAACGCGACCGAAGACCTCCACCAGGTCCATCTCGAACCGGCACCGCTCACCGACGACGAACAGATCGAGGCTGACAAGCTGCTCGAGACGATCTCGGCGCTGGAAGCCGAAAGCGAGACGCTCGACGAGGACGACGAGGCCGAGTTCCAGGCACGCTGGGATGCCGCAAGCAGCGCCTACGATGCGCTCCACGACAAGCCCCCGGTGATCCCCGAGGAGATGAAGGCCAATGTCGGGTGCTTCGTGATCATCGGCGCCGACGGCGAGCCTGTGGTGGCAAGCGGCC
>JAKPQM010000116.1 GCA_029546925.1 Actinomycetes bacterium | reverse complement strand
CATCCTCACCATGGTGGTCCTCACCGCAGGCACCGAGAAGGGCTAGCTTCGAGCAACCGAGCCGTGGCAGGGGGCTCTAGGCCGCTTGCCACGGTGGGGCCTCCGGCATCAGAACGCCCCTGTCCACGTATGCCGGCCTGCTTTTCGCCGCGAGAGGGCCCGTGTCCACAGCATTTTATGGACATGGGCCTTGTGGCGGCATGGTTCGCGTGGATACGGTCCTTCTCGTGCCATGGGGGGCGGGGCACGCCGATACCGTGTGCTGTGGGGCGACAGCAACCTGTCGCCCTTGTTGTGGATTCGAGGTTACAGCTGATCGGTGGGCCAGACGTACTGCATCTGGGTGGCGCAGGCGGCATACCAGGCATCGCCCGGAGGACAATAGCTGCGCGCGCCCGCCCACGTGAGCGTGTAGCCGTAGCCGTTGGCCAAGCCGCGCACATGCGCGCGGATCGTGGTGTCCCAGTCGGAACCCAGATAGGCGAACCAACCCCAAGCGTTGTAGGGCTCGAAGCAATAGCGGCCCTTGGAGCTTTCGATGCAGGAGATAGCCGGCGACCAGCGGGGATCCACGCCGTAGTCCCATGCTGCCTCGGCGAAGGCATAGCCGTAACCGGCAAGCGGAGATCCCGCGAGGTAATTGTCTATGCGGCCGCTCCACACCTCGACGAAATAATCGCGTGTGGTGGATGAGGAGTCGGTGCCGGAGCTCCCACCGCCGGTGGCGCCAGTGTTGATCGAGGCGGGAACCTCGACGGTCGCCTGTTGGCCGCTGGCATTGGTGAAGGTCTCTCCCTCATGCGCGCGAGCTTCCTCGAGGGCGCGCTCACGCTCTGCACGCTCGGCCTCTTCTTGGGCGAGGATGGCCGCCTGCAGCGCCTCGCGGGCTGCGATGGCCTCGTCGAGGGCATTCTGGGCGGCGGCTTTCTCCGATTCGGCAAGAGCCATGTCCTCTGCGAGCACGCGTCGCGTCTCGGTGAGCTCGGCATCGAGGTCGATGAGGTTCTGGAGTTCGGTGTTGTTGCGCGTCTGGATGATATCGAGGTACTGGATGGTGGAGAGGAGATCGTAGAAGTTCTCGGCGGAGAGGATCATCTCGATGACGCCGGGGGCATCGCGCGAGACGCGATACTGCCAGCGGATGGAATCGCTGGTACGCTGGCGCTGCTCGGGAAGAGCCGCCTCGATCTCGGCGATACGCGCCTCGTTTGCGTCGATCTGCGCCTGGATCTCCTCGATATGCCTGACGGTTGCATCGTATTCATCTGACAAGCGCACGACCTCGGATTGGAGCTCTGCCATGGTGGCGGCTCGTGCCTGTGCTGGAAAAGCCGCAAGCGCTCCAACTAAAGCAGCGATAAGCGCACACGCGAGGAGCGCCTGTCTATGTCTTGGATGTTGCCCCAAGCTTATGTTCCCCTCATCCGTCGGCGGCATACGCCGTGCGGCACGTGGAGTACTACTGTACCGCAGTTTCGCCCGCATCACGTTTCTTCCACGATTCGAGGATGTCGGTGGAGTGGGGGCGCATAGGGGATTCCAAGGGTATCATGGATGGGTCAAGCCGTTCGAGAAACCCGGCAGGAGGTCTGCGTGGATATCATCGAGTTGTTGAAAGCGGCGCTGTTCGGCCTTGTGGAAGGCGTTACCGAGTGGCTCCCCATCTCCTCGACGGGTCACATGCTCCTCTTGGAGGAGTTCGTCGCCCTCGACGTCTCTCCTGCGTTCTGGAAGATGTTCCTCGTGGTCATCCAACTGGGTGCCATCCTCGCGGTGGTCGTCCTCTATTTCGAGCGCCTGAATCCCTTCTCGCGCAAGAAGGATGCCGAGGAGCGCAAGGGCACCTGGCTGCTGTGGGCGAAGATCATCGCTGCCTGCATCCCTGCCGCCATGGTGGGCATTCCCTTGGATGACTGGATGGACGAGCATCTCTCGGGCCCCTTCATCATCGCAACAGCCCTTATCGTCTACGGCGTCGTCTTCATCGTGCTCGAAACCAGGAGGAACGCGCGTGCGGAGCGCATGTCCGCCGGCCGCCACTTCTCGGCGGGGGGTTCCGATGCGCTCGCCACCACGACCTCGCTCGACGACCTTTCATGGAAGACCGCCATCGGCATCGGCCTCTTCCAGATCCTCTCGCTGGTGCCGGGCACCTCGCGTTCCGGCTCCACCATCATCGGGGGCCTTGCCCTGGGGTGCGCGCGTCCGGTGGCAGCGGAGTTCACGTTCTTCTTGGCGATCCCCGTGATGCTCGGCGCATCGCTTCTGCGCCTCGCGAAGTACTTCATAGGCGGCAACGGTTTCGTGGCAGCCGAGTTCGCCATCCTCGGGGTGGGCAGCGTCGTGGCCTTCGTCGTGTCGCTCATCGCCATCAAGTTCTTGGTGGGTTTCGTCCGCAAGCACGACTTCAAGCCGTTCGGCGTCTACCGTATCCTGCTGGGCATGGCGGTCATAGCCTATTTCGCGCTGGTACGATAACCCCCGCCACATCTGCGAAGGCCCGGCTGCATGGGTATATGATCCCGGTACTCCCCGAGGCCGGCTGAAAAACCTATGAGAAAAACCCGTAGATTTTGATTGCACGCTTATTTCGGCTGGTTTAGATGCTGTTCCGATTGGGCATGATGGGAAAAGACGTACAACGTACGAAAGGATGTGCACCATGAAATCTGCCAATATCAGCCGTCGCGCAGTGCTCGCCTTGGGTGTCAGCGGCGCGGCCGCCCTCGCCCTTGCCGGCTGCGACGGCAACCAGCCTTCCGATGGAGACGCCGCCGACGGCACCGGCGACGATGGCCAGGAGACTGCCGAGCCTGTCGCCATCGACGCTGCGGCGTTCGATGCGCTCGTCTCCTCGGGTCCTGCGGCTGACGATGCCGCTATCTCCGCCAGCGCATGGGCGGCCAAGGTCAAGACGGCCGGCACGCTCCGCATCGGCGGGACCCAGACCTCACAGCTCTTCTCGCTCCTGAACGAGGTCGACGGCCATGTCCGCGGCTTCGATGCGGGCCTTTACCAGCTGCTTGCCGGTTATATCCTAGGCGATTCCAATGCGTACGAGGTCACGATCGTCCAGTCGTCTACCCGCGAGTCGGTTCTCCAGTCCGATCAGGTCGACGCCGTGTTCGCCACCTATTCCATCACCCCGTCCCGCCAGGAGGTCATCTCCTTCGCGGGTCCATACTTCACCGCCCATCAGGGCATCCTCGTCAGCGCCTCCAACACCGATATCAACGGCGTCGAGGATCTTGCGGGCAAGAACGTGGGTGTCCAAGAGGGTTCCACGGGACGCGCGCTGCTCGAGGAGTTCGCTCCCGAGGCCGAGGTCCAGGAGATCGGTACCGACGAGGAGCTGCGCCGTGCTCTCGAGCAGGGCCGTATCGATGCCTACGTCGTCGATGTCTCGCTGCATCTGGGCTCCATGGTCGCCAACCCCGGCAAGTACCGTCTGGCCGGCGAGTTCGGTCCCGATGACAATTACGGTATCGGCCTGCCGCTCAATTCCGACGGCGTTGCCTTCGTGAACGACTTCCTGAACAAGATCATCGCCGATGGCACGTGGGCCGAGCTTTGGAAGGTCTCCATCGGTGCCCGTACCGGTATCACCGAGGTTCCCGAGCCCCCTGTGGTCGGTGTCTAGGGTAGGCCGCTTCGGGTCACGCGTTTGTTTCGATACCCCCGCAGATCTCGGATCTGCGGGGGGTTTGCTTTAGACTTATGCTCTATCACCAGGAGAGGGGGTGGGTACGTGGGTATCGGCGAGCTCTTCTCAACGTATGGGGAAAACTACCTGCAAGCGCTTTTGCAGACGTGGTCCATGACAGCCGTCTCGTTTGCCTGCGCTATGGCCATCGCTTTGGCGATCACCGTCTTCCGCGTATCGCCCATCAAGCCCCTGCGCATCACAGGCGACCTCTACGTGCAGATATTCCGCAACATCCCCGGCGTGTCGCTTCTGGTCATCATCACCTATGCGCTGCCCTACCTCGGACTCACGCTGGACTACAAGACCTGCGCCATGGTGACTATCACCATGGTCGTGGCTGCGTTCGCTTCCGAGAACCTCATGACGGGCATCAACACCATCGGCGTGGGCCAGATCGAGGCGGCACGCTCGATCGGCCTCTCCTTCGGGCAGATACTCCGCCATGTGGTCATCCCGCAGGCGGTGCGCTCGGTTATCCTCCCCATGACCAACCTCCTCATCGGCACGCTGCTCACCACGGCGCTCGCCTCGCAGGTTCCCTTGAAGCCCCCCGAGCTCACCGGCATGGTGAGCTATGTCAACTCACGTTCTGTCGGCGGCATCAGCGCCTTCTTCATCTCGGCCATCGGCTATGCGGGAACCTCGCTGGCGATCGGCTACGTCGGTAACCTCATCGACAAGAAGGTGAGGATACTGCGATGAGCGCCGCGTCCCTGTCCATGAGGGATGCCCTCTACGAGGCTCCCGGTCCCAAGATGCGCAGGCGCATCCTTGCGGGCACGTTCGCCGCACTCGTGCTGATCGCCATCGGCCTCGCCCTCGTCATGCGCCAGTTCTACGTGACGGGGCAGCTCGATCCCCGTTATTGGAAGCTCTTCACGCGGGGAACCACCTGGTTGTTCCTCGCCCAGGGCTTCCTCGGAACCCTCGGGGTCGCCGCGACGGCAGGCGCCATCTCGCTTGCGCTCGGACTCGTCCTCATGCTCGGACGCATCTCCAAGATCGGCTGGCTCTCCCTGGTGTCCCGTCTCATCATCGATTTTTTCCGCGGCGTGCCGAGCCTCTTGCTCATCTATTTCTTCTTCCTCGTCATCCCCAAGTACGGTATCCGCATGCCGTCGTTTTGGATGATCACGCTGCCCGTTGCCTTGGCCGCCTCGGGTGTGCTCGCCGAGGTGTTCCGCGCCGGCGTGAATGCGGTGCCTGCAGGTCAGACCGAGGCGGCGCTCTCGCTGGGCATGGGCGACGCCAAGATCATGGCGAAGATCGTGCTCCCGCAGGCGCTGCGCATCGTCATCCCGAGCCTTGTCTCGCAGCTCGTCGTCGTGGTCAAGGACACCACCGTCGCCTATGTCGTGAGTTATCCCGACCTCATGCAGAACGCGCGCGTGCTCATCTCCAACTACGACGCGCTCGTCTCGACGTATTTCGTGGTCGCGATCGTCTACATCATCGTGAACTTCGCCATCAACCAGCTCTCGATCCACCTCGCGCGCCGCGGGAATGCCCCCATCATCACCAAGAACACCACCAATCCGGTTTAGGAGGCATCATGGCAGATGCAGCCACGCATGAGATACCCATCGTCGAGATGCGGCATGTCGACAAGCACTTCGGGGAGCTGCACGTCCTGCAGGACATCAACCTTTCGGTCGATAAGGGCGAGGTGGTCGTGGTGATCGGGCCCTCGGGTTCGGGCAAGTCCACGCTCTGCCGCACCATCAACCGCCTGGAGACCATCGACTCCGGCGAGATCCTCATCGAAGGCGTGGTGCTGCCCGAGGAGGGCAAGGAGCTCGCGCGCCTGCGCGCCGAGATAGGCATGGTCTTCCAGAGCTTCAACCTCTTCGCGCATAAAACCATCCTCGAGAACGTGACCATGGGGCCCATCGAGGTGCTGGGCACCCCCAAAGCCCAGGCTCGGGATGAGGCCATGGAGCTGCTGCGCCGCGTGGGCGTGGAGGACCAGGCGTCCAAGGTGCCGGCCCAGCTCTCGGGTGGCCAGCAGCAGCGCGTGGCCATCGCCCGCAGCCTTGCCATGCGCCCCAAGGTGATGCTTTTCGACGAGCCTACAAGCGCGCTCGACCCGGAGATGATCAACGAGGTCCTCGAGGTCATGGTGGAGCTCGCGCAGGGAGGCATGACCATGATCGTGGTCACGCACGAGATGAACTTCGCCCGGCGCGTCTCGAACCGCGTGGTCTTCATGGCGGATGGCCGCATCGTCGAGGAAGCGCCACCGGATGAGTTCTTCGATCATCCCAAGAGCGACCGTGCGCGCGACTTCCTGAACTCCATCAAAGGCCACTAGCGTGCCAGGAGGCTGCCTTCCACGTCGGCGCTCGCCTGCAGAGGCCGTGGCACGGCAGGGCCTCTGTCCACGGGATAGTGGTACGATAGGGCCTCTTGTCCACAGGTTTTCCGTGGACAGGGGTGCTCCGGCGGCTCGGAGCGTGTGGACAGGCGCGTTCCCGTGCCATGCCCTCCGATGCAGGAGCGTGACAAGCAACTTGGTCCTCCTGTCGCACGAGAATCCGTCTGCATCCCCGGGCCTGCTCCCCGCAACCCATTGCAGTCTGACTAGGCTCTGAACGACCATCCCGAGCCTTTGGGTTTTCGCCACCTTATACGGTGGGAGGAGGAATCTGTCTGCCTGTACCGCTACACTTCTAAAGGGAGAACACGTCATTGGAGCATGCATGGCAGATCTTGATCTTGACCGACTCAATCCGCAGCAACGCGAGGCCGCCCTCTGCACCGAGGGCCCGCTTCTGGTGCTCGCCGGCGCAGGTTCCGGCAAGACGCGCGTGCTCACGCACCGCATCGCACACATCATCCAAGATCTGCATGTGAGCCCCTACCAGATCCTCGCCATCACCTTCACCAACAAGGCCGCCGCCGAGATGCGCGAGCGCCTGCAGGGGCTGCTCGGCCACGACGCGCGCGGCATGTGGGTACGCACCTTCCACGCCATGTGCGTGCGGATATTGCGTGCCGATGCCGACCTCATAGGCTACAGCCCGAACTTCTCCATCTACGACGATGCCGACTCCAAGCACCTCATCCGCACCATCATGGACGATCTCGACATCGACCAGAAGCGCTACCCCATCAACATGATCCGCGCGCACATATCCGAGGCCAAGAACAAGATGGTGGGGCCCGATGAGTTCGAGAGCTGCGCCAACGTGCCGCACCTCCGCAAGGTCGCGCAGGTGTATCGCGAACTCGAGGTCCGCCTCGCCCGTGCCAACGCCATGGACTTCGACGATCTGCTTGTCAAATGCCACGAGCTGCTTTCCAAGCATCCCGAGGTGCTCGAGCGCTATCAGGAGCGCTTCCGCTACATCAGCGTGGACGAATACCAAGACACCAACCACGTGCAGTACAGGATCTGCAATCTTCTCGCCCAGCGCTACCGCAATCTGATGGTGGTGGGCGACGACGACCAGTCGATCTATTCTTGGCGCGGCGCCGACATCTCCAACATCCTCAACTTCGAGCGGGACTATCCCGAGGCCAAGGTCGTATCGCTCGAGCAGAACTACCGCTCCACGGGCCATATCCTCGAAGCGGCCAATGCCGTGGTCGCCCACAATGCC
Source organism: Actinomycetes bacterium (assembly GCA_029546925.1). Taxonomy (GTDB): domain Bacteria; phylum Actinomycetota; class Coriobacteriia; order Coriobacteriales; family Atopobiaceae; genus RUG721. The sequence goes on along the minus strand of JAKPQM010000116.1, from coordinate 33,990 downwards.
AGCCGCAAGGCCAAGCGCCTCTTCACCGATCGCGGCGCCGGCGAGAAGATCCGGCTCTACCAGGCTGCCGACGAGCGCGACGAGGGGCGTTGGGTCGCCGCTGAGATCGAGAAGCTGCATGATGCGGGCACGAGCTACAACGACGTGGCCGTGTTCTACCGCACCAACGCGCAGTCGCGCGTCCTCGAGGATATGCTCATGCGTGCGGGCGTGCCCTATAGGATCGTCGGCGGCACGCGCTTCTATGACCGAGCCGAGATACGCGATGTCATGGCCTATCTCAAGCTGGTGGTGAATCCGCGAGACGATGTCTCCTGCCTGCGTGTCATCAACACGCCGCGGCGCGGCATCGGCCAGACCTCCATCGACAAGATCAGGGGGTATGCGGTCAAGAACGGGATCTCCCTCTTCGAGGCCTGCGAGAGCTGCATCGCGGAGGAGGGCCTGCTCACGCCTAAAGTGCGCGGCGCCCTTACCGAGTTCTGCCAGATCATCGAGATGAGCCGCCATATAGAGGGCGAGCTTGCCAAGGTGGTCGAGGCGATCATCGACAAGACGGGCCTTGTCACCGCCCTCCTATCCGAGCACACCGTCGAGGCCGAGGGCCGTGTGGAGAATATCGGGGAATTCTTCGGCGTCGCGGCAGAGTTCGATGCCACGCACGAGGTGGGGGAGGACGGGGCCGAGGGGTCGGACGAACAGCTTCCGATAGCCGTCGCGGCCGAGAAGCTCCCGGATTTCCTCGAGTGGCTTGCCTTGCGCTCCGACCTCGATTCCCTGAACGGCTCGACCACCTCAGCGACGCTCATGACCGTGCATTCGGCCAAGGGCCTCGAGTATCCCGTGGTCTTCGTCGTGGGCCTCGAGGAGGGCCTCTTCCCCCATAGGGGCAGCTCAGACAGCCCCGCCGATTCAGAGGAGGAACGCCGCCTCGCCTACGTGGCCATCACGCGTGCCGAGAAGCAGCTCTATCTCACCCATGCCGGCGTACGCCACGTGTTCGGCTCGGTGCAGGCGAATCCGCGCAGCCGCTTCATCGACGAGATCCCCGAAGGGCATCTCCGATCCGAGGGCGTAGGTTCCGCAGGCTTCTCGGGCACGGGTTGGGACAAGCGCGGCGACCGCCACGCAACCTTCGGCTCCGGGCGCGGCTCCGAGATGTACGGCGGCCGCGTGTTCGGCTCGCAGACGCGTTCGTCGGGCGGATTCAGATCGCTCGAACCTATCAAGCCGGATACAGCCAAAGCTGCCGAGATCTTCGAGCCGGGCGATCAGGTTTCCCACAAGACCTTCGGCCCGGGCGTGGTGCTCGGCGTCGAGGGCGATGCCATAGAGGTGCGTTTCACCAGGACGGGCAAGACCAAGAAGCTCCTCAAGGGCTTCGCACCTATCGTCAAGATACAGGGGTGAGGAGATGGATCAGGAACTCGTACGCAAGTCCGTGGTGCTTGCCGTGGTGGTGCTCATAACCCTCATCGTGCAATACGTTGCAGGCAAGGCGCTCAGGCGTGCGCTCGATGTCGGCGGCGTCCCGCAGGCTACCATCTTCGTGAATATCGTGAAGGCCCTCATCTGGTTCTTCGCCGTGCTCCTCGTGCTCCAGCCGGTCTTCGATGTCGCGCCCACCTCCTTCGTGACTGCCTTGGGCGTCACCTCCATCGTCATCTCCATCGGCATGCAGGATACCATCTCCAACCTGATGGGGGGCCTCTCGCTCATGATGAGCAAGGTCATCAAGGTGGGCGATATCATCTCCGTGAACGGGAAGACCGGCACGGTCGAGGATATAACATGGCGCAACACCGTCCTCTCCCTGCGCGACGGGGGTATAGAGGTCATTCCCAACTCCGTGCTCTCGAAGACCGCCCTCACCAAGCTCGCGGAGGCCGCCGCGGAGTCCGTCTCGGTCGACTTCACCGTGCGGACGGGCTCGGATCTTTTCCACGTCGAGCAGGACGTTCTCACGGCGGTTGCGCCTGTCCTCGAACCCTACGCTGCGAACGGGCGCGATCCGATCGTCCGCTTCGGGGGTATCGACGCTTCTGGCATCAGCGGGAAAGCCGTGGGATTCGTTCGTTCCGACGTTGCCCCGGCAGTGGCGGCAGATGCCATGGCGCGCGCGATCGCGACCATGCCGTGGCTCGCCGGTGCGCCTGCCGAGAAGGGTTAGGCCATGGCAAAGCATCCCGGTATGCGCCCCCTCGGTGGGGGAGGGATCGCCTCCCCGAGGCCCGAGGCCATGGCCCGGCCTTTTCTGCGTGCGCTCCGGGCGAAGAGAGGAAGGGATATGAAGATTGCCATTATCGGTGCGATGGAGCCAGAGGTCGAGCTGCTCCGCGAGCGTCTCCAGTACGTTCGGGTTGGGACCTACGGGCGTCGCGACTACTATGAGGGCATGCTCGAGGGGGCTCCTGTCGTGCTTGCGGCCTGCGGTATCGGCAAGGTGAGCGCCGCCGTCTGCGCCCAGACCCTCATCGACCGCTTCGCGCCCACCCATCTCATCTTCACGGGCATCGCGGGATCGCTTGACGCACGTATCGATATCGGCGACATGGTCGTATCGACCGACTGCGTCCAGCACGACTTCAACGTGGGGGAGTTCGGCTATCCCAACGGCCAGATCCCCGGATACGATACCCTGGGGTTCGAGGCGGATGCAGGGCTCCGCAAGCTCGCCGTCGAGGCTACGCGTGCGGTATCCCCCGATATCTCGGTCTTCGAAGGGCGCGTGGCATCGGGCGATCAGTTCGTGAGCTCATCTGCCCAGAAGGAGTTCATCGCCACGACCTTCTCGGCGCTGTGCTGCGAGATGGAGGGCGCTGCGGTGGCGCAGGTAGCCTACCTCAACGAGCTGCCCTTCGTGGTCCTGCGCGCGATCTCCGACAAGGCCGATGGCTTGGCCGGGGTAGACTACCCTAACTTCGAGGTGATCGCCTCCCACCAGGGCGCCGACGTGGTGAGCGAGATGTGCAGGAGGCTTGCCGCAGGGTGAACGGGGGGGACGGGGTGAACAGAGGGACGGTGGCTGGTGAACAGAGGGACGGTGGCTGGTGAACAGAGGGACGGTGGCTTGTTCACGCAGAACGTGAACAAGCCCCCGTCCCTCTGTTCACCAGCCACCGTCCCTCTGTTCACCAGCCCGCAGGCTAGCGCGCGGCCCTGCACACCGCCCGCGCCGCCTCGCCCACCATCTCGGAGATCGTAGGATGGGGATGGATGGTCGCTGCCAGCTGCTCTGCCGTGGCACCCAGGTTGATGGCCAGTGCCAGCTCGGCGATCATGTCGCTTGCCCGCGGACATACGAGCTGGCTTCCGAGGATGGCGTGCGTCTTGGCATCGCAGACCAGCTTCGCATAACCGCTCTCGGATCCCCCGATCAGGCACTTGCCATTGGCTCCCGTGAGCGCCTTGCCGCAGATGACGGCACGCCCTTGCGCCTCGGCCTCGTCCTCGGTAAGCCCCACGCTCGCGACCTCGGGGGAAAGGTAGATGCAGGAGGGGATAAGATCCTCGTTGACGGGCGGTTCTGCACCTGCGATGCATGCCACGACGTTACGCGCCTGCGCCTCTGCCACGTGCGCGAGCTGGACGGTGCGGGCACGCGCATCGCCGATCACCCAGAGATGGGCGATGCTCGTCCGCCCCAGCTCATCGGCGACGATCGCCCCACGTTCCAACTCGGGTGCCGCACCATCGGCGAAGAGCCCCGCCGTATTCGCACGCCTGCCGGTAGCGATGAGGATGCTCTCGCAGAAAAGCGTGCACGGCTGCCCGTGCTTGCTCGTATACGAGACGCGCATCTCGCCCGGCGCCCCTTCGATGCGCTGGACCTGAGCCGAAGCCTCGATGATGATCCCGCGTTTCTTGGCATGTAGGGCAACACGTTGCGCGATTTCGCGATCGAACGGTGTGAGGATACGGTCTAGAGCCTCCAGCACATGCACCGCCGCGCCTGTTTGCGCGAAGAAGAGCGCGAATTCCATGCCGATGACGCCGCCGCCTATGATGGCAAGCGAGCGGGGCATGATGCCCGCGCCCTCCAGAAGATCGTTGCTCGTGTAGACACCCGGCAGATCCGCGCCCGCAAGGGGCGGGATGCTCGGGATCGATCCCGTGGCGATGATGATGTCGTGCGCCTCATACGCCTCCCCGTTGCAGGAGACGCTGCCCGGTCCTGTGATCTGCGCTAACCCGTGCACGACGGTGACCTTGCGCATCTTCATGAGCTTCTCTATGCCCCCGCGCAGCGCAGATACCGTGTCATCGCGCTTCTTCCGGAGCAGGGCGGGGTCGCTTATGCCGAGCGCCGCTTCGTGGAGCAGGGCTTTCGTGGGGATGCATCCGCGATTCAGGCAGGTCCCGCCCAGCATATCGGCTTCGAAGAGCACGACCGAGAGGCCGCGCCCGGCCGTCTCATCCGCTGCCGTGTAACCGCCGGGGCCTCCGCCGATGATCGCCACATCGTAGCTCATTGCGTCTCCCATCTCCTATGCGAGCAGCGATGCGAGATCGCGTGCCATCTCCTCAGGCACGCCGATAGCCCCCAGATGCTTTTGCACGAGGGCCTGATCGAGCATGCAGCCTGCAAGCGAAGCGGGTATCGTCTCGATGACATCAGCCTCGAGGCTGTCGGAATAGAGTGCCGCATCGCAGATGACGCCCTGTTCCGTCGTGTAATCCAGCCGTACCGTGCCCCAGGGGAAGCGCGCTTGGCGCGTTGCGTCGAACGTGCGCGCATCTCGGAGGATCCATGCCCGGGAACGGTAGCGCTCGGCGGTGCGCTCCAGCACCTCCTCCGCGATCAAGTCCTCGGCGAGCGCTTCGCTGCGTGCGCCGAACACGGTCGGGAATGCTTCCGTCAGCGCCGCCTTGAGATCATCGATGGTAAGGTCGGGAGCGATATCGACGAGGTTCATCACGCGTGATCGCACCGAGGCGACGCCCTTGGATCCGAGCTTGAGCGGGGAGACCGTGAGATAGCGGGAAAGGCGCTCGGGATCGACGTGTGCCATCAGGGTTCCGTGATGGTAGCTCTTCCCCCCGCGATGGTAGTAGGCGTGACCCGAGAATTTGCGCCCTCCGATCGAGAGATCGTTACGACCGCCCTTCTCGGCGCGGACACCCAAAGATGCAAGGGCGCGCATGAGCACCTCGGTCTGCGCATCGAGGTTCCAATCAGCGGTGGGGACGAGGAAGGTGAAGTTGAGGTTTCCCAGATCGTGGTAGACGGCTCCGCCGCCCGAGAGGCGCCGGGCGAGCGCGCCGCCCTCGGCCTCGAGCGTAGACACGTCGCACTCATCGAGCGCGTTCTGGTTGCGCCCGATGACCACGGTGTGCTCGTTCTGCCAGAGATAGAGGATGGCCTGCCCGGGTTCCACGGCATCGAGCAGGCATTCCTCGCGGGCCAAGTTGATATAGGGGTCGACCTGGCCCGTCTCATAGGTTGAGCAATGCGAGATCACCGCTCGCCTCCGAAGACGTAGCGCACGCGCGGATTGCGTGCGGCGGCAACCTCATCGGGGCGTCCGATGATGCAGTCGAACGGTGCTCCGCGGAGCTTCTCTCCCGCCTCGAGCGCTTCCCCGTAGATGCTGTCCATGATCTCGACGAAGGTGTCGAGCTCCTCTTTGCTCTCGGTCTCGGTGGGCTCCACCATGAGCGCCTCGTGCACGATGAGCGGGAAGTACATGGTGGGCGGGTGGATGCCGAAATCGAGCATGCGCTTGGCGACGTCCATGGCCGAGACGGACGTCTTCGCCTTGAGCGGTGCCACATCGATGACGAACTCGTGCATGCACAGCTCGCCGAAGGGTATGGACCATCGGCCGCAGAGGCGCTTGAGGAGGTAGTTGGCATTGAGCACGGCGTGCGCCGAGGCTTGCGTGAGCCCTTCGGCACCCAGCATGACCAGGTAGGCGAGAGCGCGCACCACCACGAGGAAGTTGCCGTAGAAGCTGCGCACACGGCCCACGCTTTTCTCGGGTGTGAAAAGCTCGTAGCCTGCGGTACCCGTGCGCACCAAGGGCCCGGGCATGTACGCCGCGAGGAAGTCCTTGCAGCCTACGGGACCCGATCCGGGCCCGCCGCCGCCGTGGGGCGTGGAGAAGGTCTTGTGCAGGTTCACGTGCACGCAGTCGAATCCCATGTCGCCGGGGCGCACATGGCCCATGATGGCGTTGAGGTTGGCCCCGTCGTAGTAGCAGAGTCCTCCCGCCTCGTGGATGATGCGGGTGATCTCGAGGATGTTGGGATCGAAGAGGCCGAGCGTGTTGGGGTTGGTGAGCATGAGGCCCGCCGTGTCTTCCCCCACTGCCGCGCGGAGCGCGTCCACATCGACGCCGCCCTCCGCGTTGCTCGGCACCGAGATCACGGTGAAGCCCGCCATGACAGCGCTCGCGGGGTTGGTGCCATGGGCGGAGTCGGGGACGATGATCTTGGTGCGCCCGGTGTCTCCGCGCTCCAGATGGTAGGCCCGGATGAGCAGAAGCCCCGCATATTCCCCATGCGCTCCGGCTGCGGGCTGCAGCGTCACCGCATCCATGCCGCAGATCTCGGCGAGCATCTCGGCGGTCTCGGCAAGCACCCCGAGGGCTCCTTGGACCGTGGAGATAGGCTGGAGCGGATGGATGTCCGTGAAACCGGGAAGCGCGGCGGCTGCCTCGTTCACGCGCGGGTTGTACTTCATGGTGCACGATCCCAGCGGATAGAAGCCGTCGTTCACGCCGTGGGTCTGCTTGGCGAGCTCGGTGTAGTGGCGTCCGAGTTCGATCTCGGAGATCTCGGGCAGGTGCGGACGGGTCGCGCGCCGCAAGCCGCTCGGAAGCTCGGGTGCTGCAACATCGGGTTCGGGCATGATGGTGTGCCTGTGGCCGGCGGTGCTTCTCTCGAACAGGAGCTTCACGGCCTACACCTCCTTCAGCGCGTCGATGAGCGCATCGATCCTGACCTTGTCGGTGAGCTCGGTGGCGCACCAGAGCATGCCCTCCGGCAGGGGAAGGCCGGAAAGGATCCCGCGCTCTGCCAGAGCCTTCTCGATGGTCTCGGCATCTTTCGGGCAGGAGGTGGCGAACTCGTTGAAGAAGGGCTTGTCCGAGAGGGGTTCAAATCCCAGCTCGCTCAGGCGATCGGCCAGATAGTGGGCATGCGCATAGGCGAGCTCGGCAACGCGCGCAAGGCCCGTATCGCCGAGGGCCGCCAGATAGACCGATGCGGCCATGGCGCAGAGCGCCTCGTTGGAGCAGATATTGGACGAGGCCTTCTCGCGGCGGATATGCTGCTCGCGTGCCTGCAGCGTGAGGACGAAGGCACGCCGGCCGTCTGCGTCTGCCGTCTCGCCCACGATACGGCCGGGGAGCTTGCGCATCATGTCCTTGCTCGTGCACATGATGCCCAGGTACGGTCCGCCGAAGCCGAGCGGAAGCCCTAGGCACTGGCCCTCGCCCACGGCGATATCGGCACCGTACTCGCCGGGCGTCTTGATGAGGCCGAGCGAGATGGGATTGAATCCCTGCACGAGCCTCGCTCCCGCTCCGTGGGCTGTCTCGACGAGCGCATCCACGTCCTCGATGACGCCGTAGTAGTTGGGACTCTGGACATAGACGGCGGCGACCGTCTCATCGAGCGCCGCTGCGATGCCGGCGGCATCGGTGGAAAGATCTGCCGCTGCGGCAACGACGGTGCAGGGCACCCCGCGGCTCGTGCAGTAGGTGCGGATGGTCTCGATGACCTGCGGATGCGCCGTGCCCGAGACCACGACGGCGCCGCGCCTGCGATCGAGGCACATGAGCAGGCCCTCGGCCGCAGCGGTCGCCCCGTCGTAGACGCTCGCATTGGAGGCATCCATGCCGGTGAGCTCGCATACCTGCGTCTGGTACTCGAAGATGGACTGGAGCACGCCTTGGCTGATCTCGGCCTGGTAGGGTGTGTAGGCCGTGAGGAACTCCTCTTTCGAGGTGACGGTCCTCACGATGGCGGGGATGTAATGGCGGTAGGCGCCGGCCCCGCGGAAGATGCTCGTGAAGCGCACGTTCTTCTCGGCCAGCGCCTCCATATGCGCGAGGGCCTCCATCTCGCCCACGCCGGGCGCGATGTCGAGATGATCGAGGCGCACCTCGGGCGGTACCTGCCTGTAGAGCCCGTCGAGCGATGCGACGCCCACGGTATCGAGCATCGCGTCCGTCTCGCGGGTGTCTGCCGGAATGTAGCTTCCCACGTCTACTCCTCGTTCTCGCAGACCTCCGCGTAGGCCTCGGCGGCGAGCAGGTCCTCGGATTCCGTGACCTCGCCCACGCGCACGAGCCACGCACCATAGGGATCCTCGTTGATGAGCTCGGGGGCATCGGCAAGCTCCTCGTTGACCTCCACGATGGTGCCGGAGACGGGGGAGAAGATATCGGAGACGGCCTTGACGGACTCGACGTCGGAGAAGGATTCCCCGGCCACGATCTCATCGCCGACCTGCGGGAGGCTGACGAAGACGAGGTCGCCGAGGGAGTCTTGCGCGAAATCGGTGAGTCCGATGGTGAAGATGCCCTCCTCTTCGAAAACCCATTCATGTGAGGCGGTGTAACGGAGATTCTCGGGAATGTTGAACATGGCGGCTTCCTTTCTGTGGATTATCAGGCGTGCTTGTAGAACGGCATGTCGACGACGGCAGCGGGTATGCGGCGCCCGCGAACATCCACCTCGACCTCGGTGCCGGTAGCTGTGTGGCCGCAGCCGACAAGCGCCATGGCGATGGCCTTCTTGAGATGCGGCGCGAAGGTGCCCGAGGTGGTACGGCCGATGAGCTCGTTGCCGATATAGACATCCTGATGCTCGCGGATGATACCGCGTCCTGTGGCCTCGAGGCCCACACGGCAACGTGTGGGCGTGCCTGCGGCGATGAGCGCATCGCGGCCGATGAACTCGTCCTTATCGAGGCGCACGCCGAAATCGAGGCCGCATTCGAGCGGCGAGATGGTCTCGTCCATCTCGTGGCCGTAGAGCGGCATGGACGCCTCGAGGCGCAGCGTGTCCCGTGCGCCGAGGCCGCAGGGGATGAGGCCGTACGGGCGGCCCGCCTCGCGGAGCGCCCGCCACAGCTCTGCGCCCTTATCGGCGGCGACGTAGAGCTCGTAGCCGAATTCGCCGGTGTACCCCGTCTGCGAGACGAGCGCATCGATACCCGCCACGTCCACATGGCGCGTGCATGTGTAGTATTTGGCGGGAAGCGCATGCGCGTTGCAGAGCTTGGCGAGCACATCCTGGGAGCGCGGGCCTTGGAGCGCGATCTGGGCGATGGAGTCCGAGATGTCCTCGCAGTGGGTGCCCGCGAGCAGGTTCTCCGAGATGTGCGCGAAGTCCTTCAGGCGGTTGGAGGCGTTCACGACCATGAGCCACTCGTCATCGGCAAACTTGTAGACGATGAGGTCGTCGATGCAGCCGCCATCCTCGGTGCAGAGCACGCCGTAGCGTACGCGGCCTGCGGGCATGGCGGAGTAGTCGTTGGTGATGAGATGGTTGAGCGAATCGAGCGCGGTGGGGCCGGTGAAGAGGAATTCCCCCATGTGGGATACATCGAACATGCCCACGGCTGTGCGCACCGCCTCGTGCTCGGCGATGATGCCGGTCTCGTAGTGCACGGGAAGCATATACCCCGCGAAGGGAACGATCTTGCCTCCTTCGGCAACGTGGATATCGTACAGGGGTGTCTTGCGATCCATGTGCACGCTCCTCTCAGAAGAAAAGGGCCAGAAACAGCGGTTTGCCCCGCTGGTCTGCGCCCTTGTCATGCAACCTGAAAGATTCTCCGTGCCTGTGCGCGGATTGCTTCTTCGGTGGCCGAGCGGCCTTTCCAAGGTTCCGTCAAAGGCCGGTCCTTTTGCCTGAGAGTTCTCGCCTCCCCTTCGGCTCCGCTCCTGCGGTCTCTCCCGGCCCTCTCATCCGGTGGGTATTCGATTGTCGATTAGATGGTAGCAAGGTATGTTGCCCGCGCCCGCGAGAAAGCCGCAGACGGTAGCCGCGCCCATGCAGCTGCATGATACCTCCGAATGGGATGTGCGATCCAAACTGCGGGATTGTGAAACCGAGCTCCTACCTGACGCCGTACCGGGCGCGATAGTCATCGAGCGCCGCTTTGAGCTCGGGCGTGATCACGGTGCCGTCGAGCGCCTCGATGACCTCGTCGAGCGTGACGATGGAGGCGACCGGGAAGCCGTAGCGATCGGAGATCTCCTCTTGGGCGGTCCTCGCGCCGTCCTTGCCGATTTCCTGGCGGTCGAGCGAGACCATGAGCCCGACGATCTTCACATCGGCGGCTTCCTTGAGCTTGGGATAGGTCTCGTCGATGGATTTGCCCGAGGTGGTCACATCCTCTACGATGACCATGCGGTCGCCGTCATGGAGCGTCGTGCCCAGGAGGTGCCCCGCATCGGATCCATGGTCCTTGGCCTCCTTGCGATCTGCGCAGTAGCGGGCCTGTTTGCCATAGAGTTCGGAAAGGCCGATGCAGGTTGCGACGGCAAGGGGGATCCCCTTATAAGCCGGTCCGAAGACCACGTCGAAGTCGAGGCCGAAGCGGTCGTGGATGGCGCGCGCGTAGGCATGCCCCAGGCGATGGAGCTGATCGCCCGTGACATAGTCGCCCGCGTTCATGAAGTAGGGGGATCTCCGGCCGCTCTTCAGGGTGAAATCACCGAACTTGAGGACACCGGCCTCGACCATGAACTCGATGAATGCGCGCTTGTAATCCTGCATGGGAACCTCCCGGCGACCGTGGTCGAAAGCTATTCTACCGCGTAGCTGCAAGCGCTGCCTCCAAGACCCGGACAAACAGCTCGAGTCCATCCTGGTCCTCGGGCGAGAAGCGCGCGAAGGAGGGGCTGTCGATGTCGAGGACGCCCCATACGGTGCCGCTTCGGTGGATGGGGAGGACGATCTCGGAGTTCGATGCGCTGTCGCATGCGATGTGGCCTGCGAACGCGTGGACGTCCTCGACGCGCTGCACGGCGTCTGCCGCAGCGGCCGTGCCGCAGACCCCGCTGCCCCAGGCGATATGGGTGCAGGCGATCTTGCCTTGGAAGGGGCCGAGCACAAGCTCGGGCGCGCCCTTCTCGTCGGCCTGCACCAGATAGAAGCCCACCCAGTTGATGTCGGCGAGCGCCTCGTCCAAGAGCGCTGCCGCATTGGAGAGGAGGGGGAGCCATGACGGCTCCCCCTCCGAAAGCGCTTCGAGTTGCTGTGCGAGCAGACGGTAGTCCATGGAACGCTAAGACTTGAGGGCGGCGAGGATCTCCGCCTCGGGTTTCGTCGCGAAGTAGGAGGTGGGGTAATTGTCGTCGATCGAGCGGCCCATGTAGACGTCGGTGCCCACGCGGTACAGCTCGCCGATGCAGTAGATCGGGCTGTTCAGGGGTACGACATCCTCGACCAGGCGGTAGCCGCGCAGGGTGGTCTGAGGGGTGCGGACCGTGGTGTCGCGGGCGGGTGCCTGGGATGTTCCGGCGGCCGACAGGGTGCCGAGCAGGGCGCCCAGGCCGATGTTGAGCATCAGGTCTCCGAGGCCGGAGCCGTATCCGTACGAGGGGTAGGGGACGCCGTAGCCTCCAGGCGCGCGGCTGCTGCCGTAGCCGCCCATGAAATCGCCGAGGCCGCGGGGTACGCCGTAGCCGTAGCCATAGCCCCTGTTGGCGTTGATCGGGGGCCTGCCGCCGGGCCGTCCGCCACGGGACTGCGCGAACATGAGCCCGCCCTGCACGGGAAGCGTGGAGCCATCGGCTCCGGCACCGGCCAGCGCAAGGCCTGCCTCGGGAACGGGGAGCAGCCAATCGAGCAGCCTTCTCGCCTCGACGCCGAGTATATCGGCACGTTCGCGGAGCTCCCCGACGATGGCCATGGCGCCGCCGGAGGGGCTGGATGTGGTGAGGTGATCCGAGGCGGCGCGGGAGAACTCGGAGTTCGGGCCCTCGATGTGGTTGGTGGAGTTGACCAAGATGACGTTCTTGCCGAACGACTTGATGTCCACGTAGACCGGGGTGTCGCAGGAACCATCCTTGAAATAGAAGGGGTCGATCGAGGTCTCGTGGGCGATGAGGGTCTCGGTCTCGATGCCGCCCTTGCTCTCGATGCGATAGCAGCGGATATCGTAGTATGCGACCTCGCGCTTGCTGTAAGGGGCGATGATGCCCGAGGATGCCTCCGAGGTGCCCACGAGCTCGCAGTACTGGCGATGGCCTTGGGAGATGGAGCCGAGTTCGTCGAGGATCTCGATGGCATCGACGATGCGGCTGGTCTTGGTAGCCTTGATGTCGTAGGCCATCTGATCCTTGGTCTGTGCAGCGGTGGCCTGCTTTGCCTGAGGAGCCGAGCTGCTCCGGTTGCTGCGGATTAGATACACGATTATCGCCGCTGCCACAATGAAGAAAAGGAATGCGGTGAAGTCACTCATGGGAACCTGCCTCAGGAATAGACGCTTACGGTAAGAGGAGCACCAGGCTCATGCGTCCGATGCTCCTCTCGCTTGAGAACCGGCGGTGGGGACTAATCGAGGTTGAGCTCGGCCTTGAGAGCCTCGAGCTGGCTGTTGACGGCAGCCTCGTGCTCGAGCTTGGCGAACTCGTCCTCATCGCCGATGATGATCTCGGCGTCGCTCATGCTGGCGTACGCCTCGGCGGTCGCTTCCTTCTCGGTGATCTTGCGCTCGAGGGCGTCGAGCTTGGCGAACGCCGAGTCGGTGGTGGCGGAGGTGATGGTCACAGCAGTCTTCTGCGCGGCATCGGCCATGCGGGAACGGGCTACGAGGACCTGCTGGCGCGACCTTGCCTCATCGAGCTTCATCTTGAGCTGCTCGACCTGGTTCTTGAGGCTGTCGACGTTGGCGGAGATCTGATCGTAGTTGGCTTGGAGGGCGGCCACCTGCTGGTCGACGCCGACCTTGGCATCGAGGGCCTTCTTGGCGAGCGCCTCGTTGCCGGCCTTGAGGGCGAGCTTGGCCTTGTCGTTCCAGTCGGCGGCGGCGGCCTTGGCGTCAGCGAGCTCCATGGCGGCGACCTTCTGGGAACCCATGGCCTGGCCGAGTGCCTTGGTGGCATCGTCGACCTGGTTGTCCATCTCGATGATGAGCTGCTTCACCATCTTCTCGGGGTCTTCCGCCTTATCGATGAGATCGTTGATGTTTGCCTGCAGGATGTCGCCGATGCGAGTGAAAATGCCCATGTCCATACCTTTCTATCGGGAGTTAACCCTACAACCATGTTGTCACCAGTCCGTACGTTTTCTATACGTAAGGTCTTGGTGATATCCTCAGAAGAACATACCATGCCCTCATGACTCCGCGTCAATGAAAACGTTGGGCGGCAGAATCGGACCGTTTGGACTATCATCTTTGGAATCAGTTGGAACCGAGGAGGTTTGCCTTATGGAGCATATGACCATCGCCCGTCTTTTCGCGGATTCCCAGAGTTTGGGCGGAGCCACCGTGACCGTTTGCGGGTGGGTCCGCTCGATCCGCGATATGAAGAATTTCGGCTTCGTCATGCTCAACGACGGCAGCTGCTTCAAGGACCTGCAGGTGGTCATGAGTCGCGCTTCGCTCGGCAACTACGACGAGGTGGCCGCGCAAGGCGTCTCGGCAGCCCTCATCGTGACGGGCGAGCTCAAGCTCACGCCCGATGCCCCGCAGCCCTTCGAGCTCCAAGCGGCTGCCATCGATGTCGAGGGGGAGAGCGCCGAGGACTACCCGCTCCAGAAGAAGCGGACCTCTATCGAGTTTTTGCGCACGATCCAGCACCTGCGTCCGCGCACGAACCTCTTCCGCGCGGTCTTCCGCGTGCGCTCGGTTGCCGCCTTCGCCATCCACGAGTTCTTCCAGAACCTGGGCTTCGTCTATGTGAATACGCCCATCATCACCTCCTCCGATGCCGAGGGTGCGGGCGAGATGTTCCGCGTCACCACGATCGATCCCGCAGACCCGCCGCTTCTCGAGAACGGGGACGTGGACTGGAGCCGGGACTTCTTCGGCAGCCCGACCAACCTCACCGTATCGGGACAGCTGCAAGCTGAGAGCTTTGCGATGGCTTTCGGGGGCGTCTATACCTTCGGCCCCACCTTCCGCGCCGAGAACTCCAACACGCGTCGCCATGCCGCCGAGTTCTGGATGATCGAGCCCGAGATCGCCTTTGCCGACCTCGAGGACGACATGCAGGTGGCCGAGGCCATGCTCAAGTATGTCATCAGCGCTGTCGTGGAGCGCTGCCCCGACGAGCTTGCCCTGTTCAACAGCTTCGTCGACAAGGGCCTTCTGGATCGTCTCGAACATGTGGTATCGTCCGATTTCGCGCGCGTGACCTACACCGAGGCCATCCAGATCCTCAAGGATGCAGCTGCTGCGGGCACCACATTCGAGTATCCCGTTGAGTGGGGATGCGACCTGCAGACCGAGCATGAGCGCTTCCTCACCGAGCGGCATTTCAAGCGCCCGACCTTCGTCACCGACTATCCTGCGGCTATCAAGGCCTTCTATATGCGCTTGAACGATGATGGCAAGACCGTCGCCGCCACCGACTGCCTCGTCCCCGGCGTCGGCGAGATCATCGGTGCCAGCCAGCGCGAGGAGCGCCTCGAAGTGCTCGAGGAACGCATGAGAGCGCTCGATCTGAGCCTTGAGGACTATAAGTACTATCTTGACCTGCGCAAGTACGGCAGCTGCCGCCACGCCGGTTTCGGTCTGGGTTTCGAGCGCCTGGTGATGTACCTCACCGGCATGGATAACATCCGCGACGTCATCCCGCATCCCCGCACGGTGGGCAACGCGGACTTCTAAACGGGTGAACGGGGGGACGGGGGGAGGTGAACGGGGGGACGGGGGGATGTTCACGCCATCGGCGTGAACATCCCCCCGTCCCCCCGTTCACCCCGTTCCTGCTGCTCAGGCGAAGAGGATCTCGGCGTCGAGTGCGGGGTTCTCGCGGACCGCGATCATCAAGGTGAGGGCGAGCTTATCGAACCAGCGGGCGAGCGGACCCTCCTCGCGCATGCGTATGAGCGAGATGAGCGTGGGCTCTGAGACATCGCCCAAGCAGTCGAGCAGGGCGTCGAGGTTGGCACCGTAGTATGCGGGGAAACCGAGCGCTGAGGCGAGATAGGCGTGCACCGCGCCTTTCTCCTCGAAGGCGGACTCGAAAAGGACCACGTAAATCCCAGCCTCGGCCATGTCAGGTCTCCTCGCGTGGAAAGAGCTGCGTGAACGTCTCGTAATGGTCGCCCGTGTAGAAGATGTAGCCGTCGTCGGAGTAGACGAGGCGCTCGGGACCCCGGTAGCCGCCCTCGTAGTTGATGTCGCATTCCTTCCACGTGCGGTCGGGATCGTAGTCCACGGGTATCTCGCCCTCGATGTTCTCGAAACCGCCGCCACCGATGCTCATGCCCGGGCACACCTCCCAGAGATTGCCCTCGCCGGCCACCCAGCCCTGCTTTCGGGCTTGGGTCTTGGAGAGGTAGTTTCCGGGAACGTCGCCGAAGACATGGATGTAGAGGGCGACCTCATCCTTTGACGTGTAGGTGCCATCGCGTACGACCGTGACGCCGGTGACGGGGTCGGTGGCAGTATCGCCCGAGATGACGATACCGGTTGAGGGTTCGGGTTCGGGATCGGTAGGTTGCGTTGCCGGCGGAGAATCGCCGGACGGCGCTTGGATGATGTGGGCGTCGGGTGCCTTTAAAACCCATACGAGGACAAAGCCGCAGATAAACGATGCCAGCGCGGCAAGAACGATGGGAAGCAGCCGCCGCCCTTTCTTATTCATGGCGATAACCGCACCCCAGAGCGCTAGGCGGTCAGCCGCATCAGCTCATCACCCGTTTGGACGAGGCCCGCGCCGATCTTCTCGACCACGCTGTGATTGTCGTTGTCGGTGACGATCACGATGATCGTAGGCGCCATCCCCGCCTCCTCGATGGCTGCGAGGTCGATCTCCATGAGCGCATCGCCGACCTCCACCTGGTCTCCCATCTTAACGTGGAGCGAGAAGGGCGCGCCTTTGAGCAGGATCGTGTCGATGCCCGCATGGATGAGCAGCTCGGTGCCTGCATCAGAGGTGATCCCGATGACGTGACGGGTTTTGGAGAGGAAGGTGATGCTTCCCGCGATGGGAGCTGCGAGCGTGGACGAGCAGGGCTCGATTGCCACAGAGCTGCCGAGCAGCTCGAGGGCGAAGACCGGATCGGCGACATGGCCGATAGGCACCCGCATCCCATCGATGGGGGAGTAGACCTGCTCGTCGACGTGCGTTTGTATACGGTCGCTGGTCATTCGGAATACCTCCTTCGGCGGCAATCCTTACCCTTTATCAGTATAGGAGGCCCTTCTCGTCCGACGAGCCCCTTTTCGAGCGGCGGGTGGATAGAGGAGGCTGGACGGTCTCGCCCTGCGGTTCCCGCCATTGCCACGCAGGCGGTCTAGCCCCTCCTGATAAGGGGCCAGACCTGCGAGGATGCGCATACGATGCCCGATGAGACCGAGAGCTGCGCCGCCTTGGGGAACCAGCGGGTGGAGAAGACCGTCTCCCCGCCGTTGAGGTAGATCTCGACGGTCGAACGGTCGACGATGACGCGGAGCATCCGCGTCGGTCGGGGCAGCTCGACCTTGCGCCGCGTGCGTCCGGCCGCGATCTCAGGATCTGCGAAGGACACCGTGAGCAGCGCATCGGAGAGCTCGATGGAGAGGGCTCCGTCGAGGATGAGCATGCCTGCGCCTCCGATGCCGTCGATGACGATATCGGCGAGGTGGTCGGGAAGCTGGACGCTCTTACCGAGATCTGCGGGCGTACCGCGCAGAGCCTCGATCTCGCGTGCGGGTGCCTGGAGGAGGCGCCCATCTGCCGCCCGAGAGAGCTCTCGGGGAAGCGTCAGGCAGTGGCACCAGGGAAGGCCGTCCGGGGCGGAGGATCTGTCCTCGTCGAAGGTTCCCATCCAACCGAGCAGGAGGGATCTTCCATCCCCGGCGGAGAAGATCTGGGGCGCGTAGAAATCCCAGCCGAAATCCCACTCGATGAAGCCCTCCCCATCGACGAGCGTGGTCTCATATATCGATGCATCCAAGGGGAGATAGCCTGCCTGCCAGCGATTATGCCGACGCAGCGTTTCGCTCTCGAGTCCTTGGGGGCAGATTGCGAGATAGCTTTTCCCTTCGAGCGCCACTATGTTCGGGCACTCCCACATGTAGCCCAAGGGCTCGCGGGAGCGGATGGTGTGGTGGTGCGTCCACGCGACGCCATCGTCGGAGCGGTAGACGAGCGCCTCTCCACAGCCGTCGCGGTTACGTGCGCCGAGCAGCATCCAGAGCTCTCCGCCCTCCTCCCAGACTTTGGGATCGCGTACGTGGCGCGTGCAGGTGGATGGGTAGTCGCTGGGGCGCATGAGCACGCGCTTCTTGGAGAACGAGCGGCCATCCTCGCTGGTGACGAGGATCTGGTTCGCCTCGCGGCCATCGTGCACATGGTCGTAGTCGCCCTCGAGGACGACGTTGCCCGTGTAATAGATATCCATCCGCCGTCCGCCATCTGCGATCATGGCGCAGCCCGACCACACGCCCGTGCGGTCCTCAGGCGTGTCGGGCGAGAGCGCCTCGCCCTCGTCGATCCACGTGAGGAGATCGGTGCTCGTCGCATGGCCCCATGAGCGCAGCTCGCTGCCGGGCCAGTCGTGGGTATATTGGTAGAAGGCATGGTAGCGCCCTCTGTAGTGGCAGAGGCCGTTGGGGTCGTTTATCCAACCGTGCTGGGGCGCGATGTGAAACGCCGGCCTCCACGCGGGATGATCCATGGTGGTGTACCGCCTAACCGCAGTTCTTGAACGTGAAGGAGCCCATCTCCCAAGCCCGGGTGCTCTCAGCCGCAAACGTCGAGGTCACGGACAGGGAATCGATATCGAGCGGGAACCAGCGCGTTGTGAGGGTGACCTCGCCGCCGTTCACGAAGAATTCGATGACGGAGGTGTCGATGACGGCGCGGATGCTCTCGATGCGGCCTGCCGAGAGGACGGAGAGCGGAAGCCTGCGCACGCTGCGGAAGCGTCCGGCGGGGGAGAGGAAGGCGAGCTCGCAGGTATCGCCATGGACCATGAGCTCGAGATCGCCGCCCACCATGAAGCGGCCCTCGCCCTCGATGCCGCAGATCTCGACGTCACCCGTACCCTTGGAAAAGCGCGCGCCGACGGCACCGTCCATCTCGAACATGTCGTAGGAGGAAGAGCCGATCGTGCCGGTTGTTCCGCGGGCAGCCTCTGCGGAGAAGGCAACCTCGGCGCCGCGCAGCGCATCCATCTCCTCGACGGGGCGCTGGCATACGCGTCCGGCGTCGTTCAGCGAGAGTTCGCGGGGCATCGTGAGGGTATGCGACCACTCGCGCGTGGGCACATCGTACTGGGTATCGATGTCGGGAAGCCCTACCCAGCCGACGAGGATCGATCTGCCGCGCTCGTCCGTGAAGATCTGCGGGGCATAGAAATCGAAGCCGTAATCGAGCTCGATGAAGCTGCTCTCGTCGATGCAGGGATAGGGCGCCTCGGCGTGCGCGAGGCCCGTGTCGCCTGCGAGCAGGTCGATGACCTTGCCCTCGATGGGGAAGTAGCCCGAATTGTAGATGTTCTGGAACGAGAAGTCGCGCTTGGGCACGCCCTGCGGGCACACGAAGAGGAACTCGCGCCCACCGAGCGTTGCCACATTGGGGCATTCCCACATGTAGCCGAAGGGCTTGCCGGAGGTACCCGTGCAGCTCCCCTCCATCTCCCAGGAAAGGCCATCGTGGGAGCGGAAGAGCAGAAGGGCCCCGTGGTCGTCCATCGTCCGGCAGCCCAGGAGCATGTGCCACGCGCCATCCTGCTCCCAAACCTTGGGGTCGCGTACGTGGTTGGAGCAATAGGCGGGATGGGCCTCATCGGAGAGGATGCGGACCTTCTCGCCGAAGGTACGGCCGTCTGCGCTCTTCACGAGCATCTCGTTGGCGTGGCGACCGGAGTAGTCGTAGTCATGATCGCCGGGCTCGAGGACGTTGCCGGTGTAGTAGCACCACATCTCCCCATCCCGGACGACGGAGGAGCCGGAATAGGAGCCGTTGGCGTCGAGGGGCATGTCGGGCATGATGTCGCCGCCGTGGAAGTGCCAGGTGATCAGATCGGGGCTCGTCCAATGGCCCCAGCCGTGGGCGTTGTAGGGCCAGCGCGGCGAATACTGGTGGAATATGTGGTACTCGCCGTCGAACTGGCAGAGACCGTTGGGGTCGGAAAGCCAGCCGATGGGCGTCTGGAGGTGGAAGGCGAAGCGCCAATTATGCTTTCTGTCGAGGTCGAACTTCATCGACATGGTACTTCATCTCCTTAGACCGAGGGTCGAACGAGGGCGGTAGAGAAGAGGAGCCCCGCCGCAGCAGCGACCGGGCTCCTCAAGGGAGGGGAAGGGGGATTACTTGTCGAGCGTGATCAAAAGGTCACCTGGAGCGACGCGCTTGCCGGCGGCGACATCGATGGCAGAGTAATCATCGGAGTTGGTGATGATGATCAGGGTCGTGGCGGGAAGGCCGGCGGTACGGACCTGGTCGAAGTCGACGTCCATCATGAGGTCGCCCTTGGACACGCGGTCGCCCGTCGAGACGCGCGCCGTGAAGGGTGCGCCCTTGAGGTTGACGGTATCGATGCCGATGTGGATGAGGACCTCGGTGCCGTTGTCGGAGAGGAGCCCGATAGCATGGCCCGTCTCGGCGAGCATGGTGACGGTGCCGGCAACGGGGGCGTAGACCTTGGAGCCGGTGGGCTCGATGGCGGCGGTGCGGCCCATAGCCTCGCACGCGAAGACCGGATCGGCAACGTCGGCGACGGGGATGCTGTCTCCGGCCATGGGGGAGGAGACGACTTCGCTTGCCGTGGTGGTGGAGAGCACGGCGGGAGCGGAGGCGTCGGCAACGAGCGCTTCGGTCACGGTCTGCGCTGCGGCGGCCTTCTCCTCGGCGGGCGTGGTCATCTCGATCTGCACGGCTGCCCTGGCACCTTCCTCAACGGGATCCTTGTAGAGCATGGTTGCGATGAGGAAGGCCACGCCGAAGGCCACGGCGAAGACGATCGTGTAGTGGAGGGCGTTGTTCGTGATGAGATAGCCGAAGAAGCCCGTGATTCCATAGGAGATCGAGGTCAGGCCGAGGAACGAGGAGACCGCTCCGCCGGCTGCCGCGCCGCAGATGGCAGCGACGAAGGGCTTCATGGCAGGAAGGTTCACGCCGTAGATGGCCGGCTCGGTGATGCCGAGCAGCGAGGAGATGCCGGAGGGCAGGGCAAGCCCCTTCTTCTTGGCGGACCTGGTCTTGAGGAAGACGGCGAAGCAGGCGGCACCCTGGGCGATGTTGGCGGCGGAGATGATGGGGTTGAAGGGATCGGAGCCTGCGGCGACCATGGACGCCTCGAGGGCGTTGAACATATGGTGCACGCCGAGAACGACGGTCAGCGGGTAGATGGCGCCTGCGAGCGCACCGCCAAGTCCGAATGGGATGGCGAGCAGGAACTGGAAGAAGTGCAGGACGAGCTCCTCGAAGGCCGCGAACACGGGGCCGATGATGGTCATGGTGAGCAGGCCGGTGACGAGCACGGTCACGAGCGGGGTGACGAAGAGGTCGAGCATGTCGGGCACGTGCTTATGCAGCCACTTCTCGATCATGCACATGATGAAGACCGCGACGACGACCGGGATGACATGGCCCTGATAGCCTTGGAGCGTCACGTTGTAGAAGCCGAAGAGCTGGACCTGCGGGATATAGCCCGCGCCCATGATGGCGCCTGCGGTGGCCTCGGCCGCAGAGCCGAGGCCGAGGACCTGCGCGGCCGCATCGGAGCCGACGACCTGATACGCTGCGGTGCCGAACTTCTCGACGGCACCCGGGATGGACCAGGCGTTCATGAGGCCGGTGTGGTTCATGATCATGCCGATGACGCCGCCGAGGAACTCGTTGCCGCCGAAAACGCGGGCAGCCGAGAAGCCGATGAGGATCTGCAGGAACACGAAGGAGGCGTTGGCGAAGGTGTGGATCAGCGTGTACCAGGGGTTGAGGTCGAGCACGCCGCCCATGGCGTTGTTGAGGCCCTCGGTGAGGCCCATCAAGAGACCGGAAGCGACGATTGCGGGGATGATCGGGACGAAGACATCGCCGAGCGTCTTGGTGGCGCGCTGGATGATGTTGCCCTTTGCCGCCGCTGCGGCCTTGGCGTCGGCGGTGCTGCCCGCCGGTGCGCCGGAGAGCCTGACGAACTCATCGTAGACCTTGTTGACGGTGCCGGTGCCGAAGATGATCTGGAGCTGGCCGGCAGCTTGGAACGCGCCCTTGACTCCCTCGGCGTCCTCGACCGCAGCCTTGTCGACCTTGGAGTCGTCGGCGATGACGAGGCGCAGGCGCGTTGCGCAGTGGGCTGCGGAGACGATGTTGTCCTTGCCGCCCACTGCGGCGATAACCTGCTCCGCTGCATGCTTATGATCCATTGCTTCCTCCTTTTTATGTAAACGTTCCCACAACAAATAACGTGCAACTTATCAGAAACAATAGCACATATTTATGGAATCGTTCTCATAATTTTTGCCGAGGCGGATATTTTTTTAGCGCGTGCTGGCACGTATCATGATCTCGTATCCCATCAGAAGCTGCTTGGAGACCTTCTCCCCTTCCTCGATGAGCGAGACCAGCATGCGGGCGGCCTCTTCCCCGCTCGTGCGGTAGAAGAAGTGCACGGTTGTGAGCGCAGGGTAGGAGATCGAGGCGAGGGATCCGTCTCCGACGCCGGTCACCTGAACATCCTCGGGCACGCGCCTGCCATACTCGCGCAGGCAGGTGAGGGATCCGAACGCCATATCGTCGTTGGCGCAGATGATGGTGTCGAGATCGGGATTCGATTCGAGCAGGCGCTCGGTGCAGAGATAGCCCGAGTCGGTCGTGAACTCTCCCGTTTCGAAGGCATCGTCATCGAGCTCTATGCCCGCATCAGCGCATGCGTCGGCAAAGGCCGTGCGGCGCATCATGCCGGCGGCGATGTCCCCCTCCCTGACTCCTATGTAGACGGGCTTGCGCGCCTTCTCGAGGCAGCCGCGGGCTATCTCGTAGAGGGCGTGGTAATCGTCTTGATAGACGCAGCTCATATCCTTGAATTGCTGGCCGAGTACCACGATGGGAATGGAGAGCGCCTCGATGGCCTGGCGGTGCGCGGGCGTGAAGACGGTGGCGATGAGGATGACCCCGTCCACCTGGTTGCGTTCGGAGAAGATGGAGAGGTATTCGACCTCGCGGCTCTCATCATTGTCGGTGGTCGCGAGAAGCACCTGATAGCCATGGGCGGCAAGCATCGAGGTGATGCCCGCGACCATGCGGCCCACCGAATGCGAGTTGATCTTGGGGATGACGACGCCGATGAGCTTGGTCTTGCCCGTGCGCAGGGTTTGCGCCTGATGGGAGGGCACGTAGCCGGTTTCCTCGATGATGCGGCCTATAAGCTCGCGTTTCTCCTTGGAGACATAGCCGTCGTTCAGGTAACGGGAGACGGTTGCCCTTGAGACGCCCGCCTTCCGGGCGATGTCGTTGATGTCCATGCTGCCCCCGATACGAACATGGTGCAGGATCGCTTCCACCATAGCGTGACCGAGCGGGCGAGCGCAAGCAATCCCGCCCTACGGCAGGCGCGGGCCGCCCTGCGGCGGCGTGCGGTCCTGTAGAGGGAACGGGGCCCGCTGAAGCGGACCCCGAGACGCGATGGTGGATGGCGAGCTTGATCGCCTATGCGGCGTCGTCCTGCGGCTCCTCGGCTGCGGCCTCGCCCTCTGCCGCTTCTGCGCCTCCGTCGCCCTCCGTCACGGTGCCGGCCTCGGCCATGGCCTTGATGGTCTCGGAGCCGTCGGCGCGCGCGCAGTCCTTGCAGGGGCGCGCAAGCCCCCTCTCATAGGCTGCGGCGGCATCGCCCGAGTAGACGGTGGAGGAGTTGATGATGTGGTGGCAGTTGGGATTCAGGTGGTAGACCGTGCCGTACTCGGTCCAGTACACCGTGCCGTCGCCGAGCTCGATGGCGTTCTGCTGCATGGCCTCGAGATACTCGGAGGACACGGGGTTGAAGTCGGCGGAGGTGCCGCCGCCGATGAGCATGGCCACGAGGGCCACGGCCACTGCGATGATCTTGGTGCGCTTATCGGCGTTCTTATCGGTGAGCGCGATGATGACGAAGGGCAGGAAGGCGATGATGGAGAGGATGGCGCCGAGCTGGGACTTGATGAAGAACTCGGCGGCGTTCTTCTCGGACGGCGGATCGATATGGTTGGCCTTCTTCCAGAGCTGGCCTGCGATGATGACGCAGATGAGATCGAGCACGAGGAAGACGATCATCCACACGAGCGGCTCGAAGAGCGGGAGTTTGCCGTAGAGGGGGCTCGACTGCATGAGCGACATGACGGCAAGGATCTCGAAGATGAGGGCGGCGACCCAGAGCACGATGGCGACGGTGCGCTTGCTGCCGACCTCGCCTTCGGCTTGGACGTTTTTAACCTCGACGCGCGTCGCGACATCTTCGGCATCGGTGATGACCGTCTGCTCCTTGATCTGCTTGCCGGTGTCGGCGTCGATGAAGACGCGCTTGACCGGGCGCTTGCCGGGCTTGCTATCTTCTGCCATGGGTACCCCTTTCCTGACCATGCTGCATGGACGGGCTCTGTGCCGTTCCCACCATCATACCCGTAGCGCTTGCCTTTGATTTCCAAATCGTCGCAGTGCCGGCTTGATGCGGCCCAAGCGGGGATAGACGCGCTATCCTGTTGGGGATATTCCTCGATCGAAGGCGGTGGATGATGGCCGGCATGCGCATAGAGCGCGATTCCCTGGGCGAGGTGCCCGTGCCCTCCGAGGCGCTCTGGGGTGCCCAGACCCAGCGCAGCTATGAGAACTTCCCCCTGGGCATCGAGATCATGCCGCTCGAGATCGTCTACGCGCTGGCGCGGCTCAAAGCCGCCGCCGCCCGCGCCAATGCGTCGCTCGGCGTGCTTGAGGAAGAGAAGAGCGTCCTCATCTGCCGTGTTTCCGATGAGATCCTCTCCGGCATGCATGATGCCCAGTTCCCGCTTTCGGTTTGGCAGACCGGCTCGGGCACGCAGTCGAATATGAACATGAACGAGGTCATCGCCAACCGCGGCAACCAGCTCGCGGGCGGGAGGATCCTCCATCCCAACGACGATGTGAACCGCTCGCAATCCTCCAACGACACCTTCCCGACGGCCATGCACGTGGCTGCCGCCTGTGCCGTGCACGCGCGCCTGCTGCCCGCGATCGATGCGCTCATCGCGGAGTTCGCGCGGCTCGAGGTCGAGCACGAGGGCGTGGTCAAGAGCGGCCGCACGCATCTCATGGATGCCGTGCCCATAGCCTTCTCGCAGGAGATCTTCGGCTGGCGCGGGCTTCTCGAGGCGGCGCGTGAGGATATCATCGCGAGCATGGAGGGCGTCTACCGCCTCGCGCTCGGCGCCACGGCGGTGGGCACCGGCCTCAATGCGCCTGCGGGCTTCGATACCCGTGCCGCGTCCGAGCTCGCTCAGGCCACGGGCCTCCCCTTCGTGACCGACCCCAACAAGTTCCATGCGCTCACCGCCAAGGATGCGCTGGTGTTCTCCCATGGCGCGCTCAAGGCGCTCGCAGCCAACCTCATGAAGATCGCCAACGACGTGCGCTGGTTGGCCAGCGGTCCGCGCCTCGGTCTGGGCGAGATCCGCATACCCGCCAACGAACCCGGTTCGTCCATCATGCCGGGCAAGGTGAATCCCACCCAGTGCGAGGCCGTGACCATGGTGGCCGTGCAGGTCATGGGCAACGATACCGCCCTGGGCATCGCGGCGAGCCAGGGCAACTTCGAGCTCAACGTGTTCATGCCCCTCATCGCCTACGGCTACCTCCAAAGCGTGCGCCTTCTTGCGGACTGCGCAGATTCCTTCCGGCTGCGCTGCGTGGCGGGCATCGCGGCCGATCGCGAGCGGATGCATGCCAACCTGCATGCCTCGCTCATGCTGGTGACCTGCCTGAACCCCTATATCGGCTACGATAATGCAGCCAAGGTCGCCCAGAAGGCCTATGCAGAGAACACGAGCCTGCGCGCGGCCTGCATTGCGCTAGGATTTCTTACGGCAGAACGGTTCGACGAGGTATTCAAACCCGAGGAGATGGTCTAGATGAGCACGAGCATCGATACGCGCTGCGTACAGGGCGGCTACCGGCCGGGCAACGGTGAGCCGAGGCAGGTCCCCATCATCCAGTCGACCACCTTCAAATACGATACGAGCGAGCACATGGGCCAGCTCTTCGATCTCGAGGCCAGCGGTTACTTCTATACGCGCCTGCAAAATCCCACCAACGATGCCGTCGCGGCCAAGATCGCCGAGCTCGAAGGGGGCACCGCCGCCATGCTCACGAGCTCCGGCCAAGCCGCATCGTTCTTCTCGATCTTCAACATCTGCGAGGCGGGCGGCCATGTGGTGGCGAGCTCTGCCCTCTACGGCGGAACCTACAACCTGCTGGCCCACTCCATGGCCAAGATGGGCATCGCGTGCACGTTCGTCGCTCCCGATTGCACGGCAGAAGAGCTCGATGCGGCCTTCAGGCCCAACACCGCGTGCGTCTTCGGCGAGACCATCGCCAACCCCGCGCTCACGGTGCTCGACATCGAGAAGTTCGCCCATGCCGCGCATGCCCACGGCGTGCCCCTTATCGTCGACAACACCTTCCCGACGCCCGTGATGTGCCGTCCCATCGAGTGGGGGGCCGATATCGTGACGCACTCCACCACCAAGTACATGGACGGCCATGGCGCTGCCGTGGGCGGTGCGATCGTCGATTCCGGGAACTTCGATTGGATGGCCCATGCCGACAGGTTCCCCGGCCTCACCACACCCGACGAGTCCTACCACGGTATCGTCTACGCTGAGAAGTTCGGCAGGGAAGGCGCCTTCATCACCAAGGCGACCTCCCAGCTCATGCGCGATTTCGGCTCGATCCAGAGCCCGCAGAACGCCTTCTTGCTCAACCTCGGCCTCGAGAGCCTGCATATCCGCATGGCCAGGCACTGCGCGAGCGGCCTCGCCTTGGCGCAGTTCCTCTCCACCCACCCCAAGGTCGCGTGGGTGCGCTACCCCGGCCTTCCCGGCGACGCCTCCTATGGGCTCGCGCAGAAGTACCTGCCCGATGGGACCTGCGGCGTCGTATCGTTCGGCATTGCCGGGGGACGCGCCGTCGCCGAGCGCTTCATGGCGGGCCTTAAGATCGCGGCAATCGAGACGCATGTGGCCGACGCGCGCACCTGCTGCCTGCATCCCGCGAGCTCGACCCACCGCCAGATGAGCGACGCCGAGCTCGAGGCGGCCGGCGTGGCGCCCAACATGGTGCGTTTCTCGTGCGGCCTCGAGGGTACTGACGATCTTATCGCGGATGTGGCCCAGGCGCTCGAGCGGGCGTAAGCCTATCCGCCCAATTTTTCGTAGGGGATCAGGCCCTCTTCGGAGAGCCTGATGTAGACGCGGTCGATGAAGTCGCCGGGCTTCTCGCCCATGGCCCCGCAGAAGAGGAATGTCTCGACGAGCGGCAGCTGCCGCTCGCCCGTCTCCAACTTGCTGATGGAGGGCTGGGTGTGGCCGGTGAGTTCTGCGACATCGCTTTGGGTGAGCTCATGCTCGCGCCGTATGCTGGCGAGCACCTCTCCGACCACCTTGTTGCGCGCGACATCCATGGCATGAAACGTAGTCGTGCGAAGCGATTATTCCAAATTAGAATAGCAAGCGCCTGCACGTGGATAGCCGAGCGGCGGGGCTTGCCTGCGCGCGGCTCCTTCTTCCTCCCAGGCATGCGCAAGAGCCTGAGGCGGGCCTAAATCTGTTGAGTTTGTGCCATATGCGCGTACCGGGGACGATCCTTGTGCAGAACGCGGGAGCGAGGGGTACATTTCAGCATGTATGAAACTTCACGCACCTGCCATGGCAAGGAGGTGGCACCTATGGGATCCGATAAGTTCGAGCTCTCCGGGACTGCTGCGGCCGGTTCGCCGCAAGAGACGGGCGCCCAGCCCGCACAGGCCTACGTGTACCCGGAGGCAGGCAGCACGCAGGCGAGCCCGCAGCCCTCTTCCGCAAATCCGCGTCCCGCGCCCCAGGCACCCGACCGTCCGCAGGCTTACTCCGCGCCCACGCCCACGGTGATGGCCTCGACCACGCGGGTCAAGACCAGAACCATCGGTCGCGTCCGTTCGTTTGCCTGGGGTCTTTTCGGCGGCCTTTTGGGGGCGGCCGCCCTCGCAGCCGCGCTCTATCTCGGCGGCGTCCTGGTTCCGGCGGGGAGCGTGCAGCCAGCCGATAGCACGATGGTCGCGCAAGAGCCCGCGCAGGCGAGCCAGCCTCCCTCGATCACGGTGAGCGGCGGCGATACCACCGTAGCCAGGGCGGTTGCCGCGAAAGCGCTCCCGTCCGTCGTCTCGGTGCACTGCACCGTTTCCGACGGGGAGGTCACCGGATCGGGCGTCATCCTCGACAGCTCGGGCAACATCATCACCAACAACCATGTGGTCGAAGACGCGCAGACCATCTCGGTTGCGATCGAGGGCCAGAGTTACGAGGCCACGCTTGTGGGTGCCGACGCCTCGAGCGATATCGCGGTCCTCCATGCAACGCTCGACGGTGCCCAGGTCACGCCCATCGAGGTCGGCGACAGCTCGGCGCTCTCCGTGGGCGATTGGATCATGACCGTCGGCAGTCCCTTCGGCCTGGATTCGTCCGTCTCGTCGGGCATCGTGAGCTCGCTCTATCGCAATGAGCTTATGATCAGCGACATGGGCAACACCATCTATGCGAATCTCATCCAGGTCGACGCCGCCATCAATCCCGGGAATTCGGGCGGGGCGCTCGTTAATGAGCATGGCCAGCTCGTGGGCATCTGCACGCTCTTCTCGTCCGATACCGAGTCGTTCGCGGGCATCGGCTTCGCCATCCCCGGTAACTACGCCGTTGAGATCGCCGAGAAGATCATCAACGGCGAGCAGGTGACCCACGCCTACATCGGGCTCTCGATGATGACGGTCAACAAGCAGAATGCCGAGGCAAACGGACTTTCGATCGACTACGGCGCCTACGTGGCGGAGGTCATCGAGGGCGGTCCCGCCGAGGCAGGGGGCATACAGGAAGGCGACATCGTCATCGGGCTCGGCGACGAGCGGATCGAATCGGCCGACGACCTGCTCCTCGCGGTGCGCAGCCACCGCATCGGCGAGACCGTGACCGTCACCTTCATGCGCGGCGATGAGCGCATGACCGTGGATATCGTCCTCGGCTCCGACGAGAAGCTCCAGGAGCTCCAGCGCCAGCAGCGCGAGCAGCAGCAGAGGGAGCGGGAGCAGCAGGACGATTTCTGGGACAACGGCGGCAGCGATGACGGATTCGATGGCGGGGAATCGGATGAGAATCCGATCGAGCGCTGGCTCAACGATCTCATCGGAGAGCGGGACTCCCAGAACGAGGGCCAGACACCCGGCCAGATCTTGGCGCCGGATCAGAATCCGCGCCGCTAGGGCCTTCCGCACCGTCCCTCAGGGGGTCCTTCGGGGCCCCCTGTTCGTATCTGTCCGATGGCTGGCGTACCCTAGAGGGGATCGGATCCGGTGAGGAAGGCGTGACATGGCAGAGATCAAATGCCCGCAGTGCGGCCAGGTATTCAAAGTCGATGAGAGCGGCTACGCCCAGATCGTGGCGCAGATCCGCGATGCCGAGTTCGCACGCGAGCTCCATGAGCGCGAGCATATGCTCGCCCGGTCCGAAGACCAGAAGCGCGAGATCGCCCTCGCGCAGCTGCGCGCCAAATCCGCCGATGAGCTGGCCGATCGCGAGAGGCAGATAGCCGTTCTCTCCGAGCGCCTCGACGTGCTCGACGCTCAGCAGCAGGAGGCCATCGCCCACGCGCAAGCCGCTTCCGAGCGCCGTATCGCCGAGCTCGAGAGCGAGCTCTCCCGCCAGCATGATGCGGCCGCACTGAGCGAATCGCGCGTGCGCGAGGAGCTCGGCGGCCAGATCGCCGAGCGCGACCAGCGCATCGCCCTGCTCACCCAGGAAGCCGCCGCGCGCGAGCAGTCCGCTGTAACCGAGCGCGAGCTCGCCGTCCAAACCGCCACGGGCGAGCTCTCCGCCAAGCTCGCCGCCCTCGAGGGCGAGGCACGGCAGGAAAAAGAGTCGTATCGGCGCCAGCTTGCAGAGCAGGCCGCAGCGAAGGACCAGCGCATCCGCGACCTCGGCGATGAGATCGAGCGCATCCGCGACCAGAAGATGCGCCTCTCCACCAAGCTCCTCGGCGAGTCGCTCGAACAGCATTGCGAGATCGAATTCAACAAGGTCCGCGCCTTGGCCTTCCCGCATGCGGAGTTCGGCAAGGATACCATCGCCGTGAGCGATGGCGAAGGCGATCGCGCCACCAAGGGCGACTACATCTTCCGCGAGCTCGACGACGATGGAGGAGAGATCGTCTCGATCATGTTCGAGATGAAGACCGAGCAGGAGGATGGCGTCGGCCACAAGACCAACGAGGCCCACCTCAAGAAGCTCGACGGCGACCGCCGCAAGAAGGGCTGCGAGTACGCGGTGCTCGTCTCCACGCTCGAGCCCGAGAGCGATCTCTACAACCAAGGCATCGTCGACATGTCCTGGCGCTACGCCAAGATGTTCGTCATCCGCCCGCAGTTCTTCATCCCGCTCATCGGGCTTCTCCGCTCGGCGGCGCTCGATGCCTCCCGCTACAAGGCGGAGCTCGCCGAGATGCGCCGCCAGAATCTCGACGTCACCCATTTCGAGGAGGCCCTCGGCGATTTCCAGGAGAGGTTCGGCAAGGACTTCGAGCGCGCGGGCAAACGCTATGCAGAGGCTATCGAGAGCATCGATAAGGCCATCGCAGATCTTCAGAAGACCAAGGACAAGCTCCTTGCATCCGAGAACAGCCTGCGCCTTGCCAACGATAAGGCCCAAGGCCTCACCATCCGCAAGCTCACGCGCAAGAATCCCACGATGAAAGCCCTGCTCGAGGAGGCACGCGGTGCATCCGATGCAAAATCGGAGCGCGAGAAGACGCTGACCGATTAAATAGGGCGCTGGTCGATTATCACAGATAATCCACAAAGGGCGTTCCGAGTTACCGGGTATACACGGGGAGACGTACGGTCCACGGTATCACGGTCTACGAGGAAGGACGCACTATGGATAAGAAGCGCATGGGACTGACAGTCATCGTGTGCGCCCTCGCGCTCAGCCTAGGCCTTGCGGCGTGCGACGGGGCCTCGACGCAGGAACCTGCGGCGGGCGGCACGCAGACGGGCACGGCCGACGAGCAGTCCGGTGGGAACCAGGCGGCAGGGCAAAGCGGGGAGCTCGACCCCGACGCCATCCTCGACATTGTCGATGAGGCCTGCCCGATCAACCTGATGATTGCGACGAATGTCAAGGTGGGTCTCATACAGGATGGCAGATGCACCGTGACCTTCGACTCCGAATACGGGCCCTTCTCCTACACGGTCGATGTCACCACGGGCGAGATCGTGGAGAAGGTCGAGCCCGAGGTACCCGAGCAGCCTGCCTCCGACGATCCTATCGAGAGGGCGGTACAAGCCGTCTTCGACACGGTCGAGGGCTACAACGGCGGTGCGCAGAACACGGCCGTCAAGGTCAGGACCGAGGATGGCGTCCAGATGGTCGAGGTCGAGTTCGACTGGGGCGGCCAGCACTACGACATGGTCTACAACATGGAAACGGGCGAGGTCAGCCAGAGATAACCCGGGGAGGTCCCCATGGCGCATGATATTTTCATCAGTTACTCTCACAAGGATAAGGTTGTCGCAGATGCCATCTGCTCGTACTTGGAATTCAAGGGCAGCCGCTGCTGGTATGCCCCGCGCGATATCGTCCCCGGGGAGGACTGGGCGGCCTCCATCATCGAGGCCATCAAGAGCACCAAGGTCATGGTGCTCGTCTTCACGGACTTCTCCAATGTATCCCAGCAGGTCATGCGCGAGGTCAACAACGCGGTCTCGAACGGCGTGACGGTGGTCCCCTTCAAACTCACGGACTCCATGCCGACCAAGGGCATGGAATACTACCTCTCCACGGTGCATTGGCTCGATGCCATGAACCGCCCGCTCGATATCAGCATCAAGCATCTGGACGAGCTGGTCAGGGCTATCCTGAGCGGTACGGCACCCTCATCTGCCGCGCCTGAGTTCGTCCAAGCCGCGCCTTCGGGCGCGAAACGACCGCGCTGGCTCATCCCCGCCATCTCCGCTGCAGCGGTGCTCCTTATCGCCGCCATCCTCGTGATCCCGCGCCTCATAGGCGCGGAAGGCGGCGTCGGCGACGGGACCTCTTCAGAGGGGAGCTCGACTGCGCTCGAGGCCATCGCGGTTCCCACGAGCGGCAGCGTGCAGATCCAAGATCCCGATAATACGGGAGCCCAAGGCAACCTCCAGGGCAACTACCAGAACGGGGGTATCGCCGCATCGGATGGAGAATGGTTCTACTATCGCAGCAACGATGGCATGAGCCTCTACAAGATGCGCCTCGACGGCTCCGAGAAAACCAAGCTCAACAGCCAGCAGAGCGATTATATCGGCGTCCTCGACGGCTATATCTACTACTATACGGGCGGCAAGAACTCGGGCATCTGGCGCATGAAAACCGATGGGAGCGATAACACCAACCTCTACATCGGCACCCTTGAGGATATGTGCATCGTCGACGGGCGCATCTACTTCAAGAATTCCCTCGACCACCTCAAGCTCTACAGCATGGACCTCGCAGGCAAGGATGTCCGCTGCGAGGGCGATCTCACGGGACTCTACTACCTCACGTTCTGGAATGGGAAGATGTACTGGTCCAACGACGATGATGGAGGCTGCCTCTACCGGGCCAACTACGATGGCAGCGAGATGGCCAAGATCACCGAGGATGCGGTCGATTCCATCACGGTCTCCGATGGCTGGATCATGTACAACAATCTGGGCGATTACCATCTGCACATCATCAATGCAGAGACCTTGGAAGACCGCACCGTGATGTTCGAGGGAATCTACGATCCCACGATCAGCTCGTGGGGCATCATCGGCGCGAGCTCGTCCAACGATCTGCGCCTGTTCCGTTCCGAGCTCGGCAGCTCCGGCGGCAACGTGCTGTCGGAGGGCAGGGTGGATAATGTCTGCGTGGCGGAGGGCTACATCTTCTTCCTCGACAAGGAAACCGGGCAGATCCTCATGATGGATATCTACGGCGAGAATACGATCCAGCTCTAACCGATCTCTAGGGTGAGGTGCACACCGGGGACGGTCCTTTCTGTGCATTCGTGACAGTGCACACGAGGGACCGTCCCTCGTGTGCATTTCTCGTGTTTGAGATATACCCTATGGGGGTATAATCCCGCCGTAAGGAATCAAAGAGGAGGAGCTGCACCATGACCGAAGAGGCAAGCTGCTGCCACCACAAGCATACCCCGCGCTCCGCCGAGCTCAAACACGATGCCGAGAAGCGCATCAACCGCGTGATCGGCCAGCTCGGCGGCATCAAGGCCATGATCGGGGATGACCGCTATTGCGGCGATGTGCTCATCCAGCTTGCCGCCGTGGAGAAGGCCGTTGCCGCGATCTCGCGCATGATCATGCAGGATCACCTAGAGACCTGCGTGGTCGAGCAGGTGCAGGTCGGCAACACCGAGGTCATCGCCGAGGTCATGGATCTCCTGAAGAGGTTTGCGTGAGGAAGCTATGAAAGAGACGTTCGATATCACGGGCATGACCTGCGCGGCGTGCTCGGCACGCGTGGGAAGCGCCGCGTCTGCGGTCGCAGGCGTGAAGGAGGCCAACGTCAACCTGCTCAAGAATTCGATGGAGCTCGTCTACGACGGCTCGGATGAGGCCCGCTCCAAGGTGATCGACGCTATTCAAAAGGCGGGATACGGGGCGATCCCACGAGCTGCGCACGGCTCGTCTGCCCAAGCGGCGGGCAGCTCGAGCGCGGATCCCTCCGCCCTTGCCAAGCGTGCCATCGAAGAGAAGCGCCGCCAGCTCATCGTCTCCGCGGTCTTCTCGGTGCCGCTGTTCTACGTGGCCATGGGGCCCATGCTCGGCTGGCCGCAACCTCCTGCGCTTGCGGGCGCGGCAGGCATGATGGCGTCCGCCCTCACGCAGCTTCTGCTCTGCGTGCCCATCCTGTTCGTCAACCGCCCCTACTTCATCACGGGCTTCAAGACGCTCTTCCGCGCTTCGCCCAACATGGATTCGCTCATCGCCCTCGGATCCGCCGCATCGGCTGCATGGAGCATCGCGGGCCTCTACCGCATGGCGATCTCGCTCGGCTCAGGCGATATCGAGGGTGCCCATGCGGCCTTCCACAACCTGTACTTCGATTCTGCGGGGATGATCCTCACCCTCATCACGCTCGGTAAATTCTTCGAGGCGCGGGCGAAGGGCCGCACCACGGGCGCCATCACCGCGCTCATGGATCTGGCGCCCAAGACCGCCTTGGTCGTGCGTGCGGGTATCGAGCAGCTCATCCCCACCGAGCAGGTCGAGGTGGGCGACCGCATCATCGTGCGCGCCGGCGAGCGCGTGCCCGTCGACGGGATCGTGGTCGAGGGCTCTGCGCTTCTCGACGAGAGCGCCATCACCGGTGAGCCCATTCCCGTCGAGAAGGCCGCAGGCTCAGCTGTCACCGGCGCGACCGTCTCCACGCGCGGCTGGTTCGCGATGGAGGCCACCGCAGTGGGGGAGGACACCACGCTCGCCGGCATCATCCGCCTCGTGGACGAGGCCACGGGTTCCAAGGCTCCCATAGAGCGCCAAGCCGACCGCATCGCGGGCGTGTTCGTCCCGGCGGTTATCGGCATCGCTCTCGTCACCTTCATCGCATGGATCGCCATCGGGCACGGTTTCGCCACGGCGCTCACCCACGCCGTCTCG
>JAKPQM010000086.1 GCA_029546925.1 Actinomycetes bacterium | reverse complement strand
CAACTTCATCGTGAACGAGGGCGGCGCACGCGCCGATGATGTGTGTTCCCTCATGAAGACCATGCAGGACAGCGTGTACGAGGCTCATGGCATCGCCCTCGAACCCGAGGTGCGCTTCTTGGGATTCGGAGCGTGAGCCATGCCCAAGGATGATCCCCGTCGCGCAACGCCCCGCACGCCCATGAACCCGCAGAAAACCGCACGGGGCCTCAAGGGGGCGCCTTCGGGTCGTCAGAGCGGTGCGAAGAACGTCATCCTCACCGGGCCCGATGGCGCGCGTATGCGCAGGGGAGGCAGGATGAGCGCACGGCAGCTGGCAGGTCTTCTCGGGCGTCTGGCAGCCGTCGCCGTCATCCTTGCCATCGTGGGCTCTCTTGCATTCTCCGTTATGAGAATGCTTCCCGTCTTCACCATCGCCTCTATCGATACCGAAGCCACCGAGCACCTGACACAGCAGGATATCGCCAATCTGGCGAACGTGGCCGAGGGGACGACGCTTCTGAACATCGATGCGGGTGTTGTCGAGGAGAACCTCAAGAAGAATCCGTGGGTTGCCGAGGTCAGCGTGCACCGCGAGTTTCCCGACAGGCTCAGGATCGAGGTACGCGAGCGCAGGGTCAGCACGCTCGTTCTCATGAGCACGAGCTCCTTCGCGTGGTATATAGGGGAGGGCGACGTCTGGCTCGAGCCGGCTATGCTGACTGTCGCAGAAGGCCAAACCGCCAAAGACGCCGCCGCTGCCCTTGCAACCGAGAAGGGGGCCCTCTTCGTCATCGACGTGCCTGCAACCGTGAGCCCGATAGCCGGTTCCGAGGTCACCGATGAGGTGCTGCTTGCCGTGAACACCTATGTCAGGGAGCTTCCCGAGGAGATCAGCTCCCAGGTGGTGTACTTCTCGGCCTCGAGCCTCGAGGGCATCTCCTGCGTTCTTTCGAGCGGCATCGAGGTGTCGTTGGGAGCGCCCACCCAGATCGAGCAGAAGGCCACCGTCCTCATGCAGATCCTCGAGCAGTATCCCGGCGAGATCACCTATATCAATGTCCGCGTGCCCGCGAGCCCCTCGTATCGCCGCATCGATTCGGGTACCGTCCAGCCCGGTACGGGCGCGTAGAAACCAGTCCCATACCTGCGGCAAAACATACATCCTATAGCTTAGCCTTAATGTTTTCGAGCACTATGCACACGCCGTTTACCTGCAGCTATGATGACTTAATGAAGTTGTTTGACGTATGCGGGAGCTTTGTGCAAATATACTGCGCTCTTTGCACGACTTCTATCTGAACTTGAGCTTGAATGTTTGTCTGCACCTAAAAGGAGGGCGCAACTATGGGCACTTTCGACGTTCCGAACAACTACCTCGCAGTCATAAAGGTCGTCGGCGTGGGCGGAGGCGGCACCAACGCGGTGAACCGCATGATCGAGGAGGGCATCCGCGGCGTCGAGTTCGTGGCTGTCAATACCGACGCCCAGGCACTCGCCATCTCCGATGCCGATATCAAGGTCCATATAGGCACCGATATCACCAAGGGCCTCGGCGCGGGCGCCAACCCCTCGGTGGGCAGGGAGGCCGCCGAGGAGAGCCGCGATGAGATCAAGCGCGCGCTCGCCGGTGCCGACATGGTCTTCATCACCGCAGGCGAGGGCGGCGGCACGGGTACCGGTGCGGCCCCCATCGTCGCCGATGTCGCGAAGAACGATGTGGGGGCGCTCACCGTGGGCGTCGTCACCAAGCCCTTCTCGTTCGAGGGGCGTAAGCGCTACCGTTCTGCTTCCGACGGCATCACCGAGCTCTCCGAGAACGTCGACACGCTCATCGTCATCCCCAACGACCGCCTGCTCGACCTCTCCGAGAAGAAGACCACCATGCTCGAGGCGTTCCGCATGGCCGACGACGTCCTGTGCCAGGGCACCCAGGGCATCACCGACCTCATCACCGTCCCGGGCCTCATCAACCTCGACTTCGCCGACGTCTGCACCATCATGAAGGGTGCCGGCACCGCGATGATGGGCATCGGCACCGCTTCCGGCGACAACCGCGCCGTCGACGCGGCCACCGAGGCCATCTCGAGCCGCCTGCTCGAGACGTCCATCGACGGTGCCGCCCGCGTGCTGCTTTCCATCGCCGGCAACAAGGATCTCGGCATCCAGGAGATCAACGACGCCGCCGACCTCGTGGCCTCCAACGTCGATCCCGACGCCAACATCATCTTCGGCACCGTCGTCGACGAGAGCTTGGGCGATCAGGTGCGCGTCACCGTCATCGCCGCCGGCTTCAACGAGGGCAACGTCCAGCAGATGCTGCCCACCTTCTCGATCGAGCGCCCCGAGCCCGCCCAGGCTCCCGCACCCGCACAGCGCGGCAGCCGCAGCGCCGCGCAAAAGCCCGCCTATGCGCCCGCGCAGCCCGCAGCGGCTTCCGCGCCCGCGCCGAGCCGCGCTCCGCAGAGCAGCAACGACAAGGAATTCGATATCCCCGACTTCCTCAAGCGCAGCCGTCTCTAGGATGAGATGTCCTCGCTGACGAGATATACCGTCGGTAGCGTGACCCTGCTCGGAGACGTTCGTCGTCCCGGCGGGGTCACGTTCGCATTCACCGAGCGTACGGGCGGCGTCTCAAGCGGCGCCTACGCCTCGCTGAACCTCGGCGATGCCTGCGGCGATGATCCTTCATGCGTGGAGGAGAACCGCATCCGCGCGCTCGCCGCCCTAAGCCCCGGGGCCGAGGCAGCCAAGCTCATCAATCCCTGCCAGGTCCATGGCGACACGATCGTCTGCCTCTCCGCCAGCGATGATGCATCCATCGCCCGCGCGCAGTCCGAGGCGCGCTCCGGTGCAGATGCCATCGTGGTGGGCGTCCCCGGCGTCCCCGTGCTTCTGTGCTTTGCCGATTGCGTGCCCGTCGTGATCGTCGCCGAGGGCGGCTTCGCGGTGGTCCACTCCGGATGGAGGGGCACCTATGCCCGTATCGCCGCCCATGCCGCAGCGACCCTCTCCCGCACGACGGGCATCCATCCGAGCCTCATGAGCGCCTATATCGGCCCGCATATCCTCGGCAGCGAGTACACGGTCGACGAGGCGCTTGCCGAGAAGTTCGCCGCCGCGTTCGGCGCGGGCGTCATCGGGAGCGGGCGCGGCCTCGATCTGGGCGCCTGCGTCGCCGGCACGCTCGAAGCTGCCGGCCTCGAACCCGGAAGCATCCACGACGATCGGATCTCCTGCGTCTCAGAGGGCGCGCGCTTCTTCAGCTACCGCGCAAGCGGCGGGGACTGCGGACGCCACGGCGCGTTTGCGATCATGGAGGCGTGATGGAGAGGGACTACCCATCGTTTGTGTGCGCGCGCCGCGCGGAGATCCTCGAGCGCGTCGCCGAGGCCTGCTCTAGGAGCGGGCGCGCTTCTGACGCCGTGGCGCTTGTCGCCGTCTCCAAGACCGTGGGGATCGATGCGGTGGCAGCTGCCCATGAGGCGGGCTACACCGCCTTCGCCGAGAACCGCCCCCAGGAGCTCAGGCGCAAGCAGGAGGCCTCGGCGGCATATCCCGAGCTCGCGCAGGTGCGCTGGGACATGATCGGCCACCTCCAGACCAACAAGGTGGGCTTGGTGGTCGGGCGCGTCGCGCTCATCCACTCGATCGACTCGCTGCGCCTGGCGAAGGCCGTGGATGCTCGGGCCGCCATGCTGGGGTGCACGGCTCCCGTCCTCATGGAGGTCAACGTGGCGGGGGAGGAGAGCAAGACGGGCTTCTCACCCGAGGAGGCGAGAAGCGCGATCGCCGAGATCTGCTCGCTCGGGCACCTCTCGCTCGAGGGTCTTATGGGCATGGCGCCGGCGTATGATCCTGCGGCTGCGCGGCGCGCCTTCTCCGATCTGCGCGAACTCCGCGATTCCCTTGCGCGCGAGACGGGATGTCAACTTGGTGAACTCTCGTGCGGCATGAGCGACGATTACACCATAGCCATCGAGGAAGGCTCTACAATAATTAGGTTAGGGAGAACGGTATTCGACCCGGCATACGCTCTACAATAAGGGCGGTGGAACGGTACCGATCGCACGGGGCATCCCGCGCAGCGACGAGGAAGGGCGTGTTCATATATGGGTTTTCTCGATACGATCCGCGAGCGTTTCGCACGCGATGATGAGGACGACTACTACGACGATTACTACAACGAGGGAGACGACGACGGCGACTTCTACGAAGACCAGCCGCGCGAGCACGGCAGGGGCCTTCTCGGCAACACGCCGCGCCCCGAGGCCGAGAGCGTCTCGGTCTACACGCGTTCCGGGCGCCAGCTCTCCGGCAACGCCGCCCAGCCTGCGAGCGCGCCTTCCTACGCGCCCGCGTCATCCTATACGCCTTCGACGGGCTATGCTCCAGCCGCTGCCGGCATGCGCATGCCTTCCGGCAATCTGCCGCCGTACGTGCTGCGCCCCGTCTCCTACGAGGATGTGCAGACGGTCGTCCGCCGCGTGCGCACCAACCAGCCCGTGGTCCTGAATTTCCGCAGCACCAACATCGATATCGCCAAGCGCGTGCTCGATTTCTCCTACGGCCTCTCCTTCGGCATCGATGGCGAGATCGCCGAGCTGGGCGACCGCGTGTTCGCCGTGCTGCCCCACGGCCTCACGCTCTCCCAGTCCGATATCGACAAGCTCGTCGCCGATGGCGAGATCACCAGGTAGCGCCATGGACAACGCCAACGTTCGAATCGCCTTCGTGGGCGCGGGTGCCATGGGCGGCGCTGTCGCCCGGGGCATCTTCTCCACCGGCAAACTGGCCGCATCGCAGCTTGCCATCGCGGAGGTCTCCGCAGGGATCCGCGCTTCCTTCTCCGAGCTCGGCATCGCCGCCTACGCAGATGCCGCCGAGATGATCGCCGCCTTCGATCCCGATGCGGTGATCCTTGCCGTGAAGCCCCAAGCGGCCGCCGCTGTCCTAGAGCCTGTTGCCGGACTGCTCGGCGGCAGGCTCATCGTCTCCATCATGGCGGGCGTGCCGCTCTCCAAGCTCTACGGGCTCTGCGCAAGCGAGCGCGTCATCCGTCTGATGCCCAACCTGCCCGTCGCCGCAGGCCTCGGAGCCATCTCCCTCGCACAGGGTGCTGCTGCGACCGCGGAAGACGTCGCCCTCGTCGAAGATCTGCTCGCAGATCTCGCCGTGGTCAAGCCCATGCGCGAGGATCAGCTTGATGTGGCGGGCGTGGTTTCGGGCTCATCCCCCGCTTTCTTTGCGTTTTTTGTGGATTGCCTCACCCGTGCCGGTATCGAGGCGGGCCTTCCCGCTGCGGATTGCCGCGAGATGGTCGAGGCCACCATGCGCGGCACCGCCCAGCAGCTGCTCGATTCCGGCGAGCATCCGCGCACCTACATGGAGCGCGTCTCCTCGCCGGGCGGCACCACCATAGCGGCTCTGCGGGCCATGGAGGGCGATGTGTTCCGTGCCATCACCGATGCCGTGGATGCCGCGCTCGAGCGCACGCGCGAGCTTTCAGAGAACTAGGGGAGGCCCATGATCAGATACGCGCTTATCCGTCTGCTGGATATCTATGAGGTGCTCATCTTCGTATGGTGCATCATGTCATGGATCCCGCATGTGAATGAGACCGTCGGACACATCCGCAAGGCGCTGGGAACGCTCGTCGAGCCCTATCTTGCGGTGT
Source organism: Actinomycetes bacterium (assembly GCA_029546925.1). Lineage (GTDB taxonomy): Bacteria > Actinomycetota > Coriobacteriia > Coriobacteriales > Atopobiaceae > RUG721. The sequence goes on along the minus strand of JAKPQM010000086.1, from coordinate 18,652 downwards.
TTCGGCGCTACATCCCCCCGTTCAGCGGTATCGATTTCTCGCCCATAGTTGCAATCATCGCCTTGCGGCTGGTGCAGCGCGCGATTAGCCTTATACTCTATATTTAGGCGTGTAGTGGCCGTCTTCTGCATGAACGGCCTTGCGGAAAAACGAAAGGGAAAAACATGGCAATCACACCACAAGACATCGAGCAGCAAGCCTTCTCCGCCGCAAAGCAGGGTTACAACACCGAAGAGGTCGATGATTTCCTCGAGCTTCTGGCAGGTGAGGTCGATGCCATGCTCCAGAAGATCGCCGATCTCAAGAACCGCCTCAACAACGCCGAGGATCAGCTCGCCGCCGCCCAAGCCCAGCTCGAGGCTGCGCCCAGCCATACCGAGACCGCCGTCGCGGCACCCGCTCCCGACTACAGCGTGAGCGAGCGCCAGATCTCCCAGGTCCTCATCGTCGCCCAGCAGAGCGCCGACCGCATGGTCGCCGATGCCCGCGACAACGCCGAGCGCATCCGCAACGAGGCCGACGCCAAGGCCCGCGAGGTCATCCGCCAGGCGCTTGCCGAGAAGCAGAACGAACTCGACGAGATCGACCGTCTGAAGGCCTCCCGCGAGGAGTTCCGCTCCGAGTACAAGAATCTGCTCCAGCACTTCATGGATGATGCCGATGCCGTCTTCCCCAAAGACAGCACGGTTTCCAAGCCCGCTTCGGCTCCCTTCGCCGAGGCCCCGCGCTACGAGGCCCCTGCCGCCTCCGCTCCGGCTGCGGCCCCGATCGCCGCTACGAGCGATTTCGGCGACCTCGACTAGGTTCCACCTGCGGGTAGCGAATATGCACGGCCCCGCATCATGCGGGGCCGTTTTCCGCGTGCGCCATGGTATCATTCCATCTGTTGGGTGGGCTGCGTCTCCATAAGGGAAGAGGGGTCGGTCTTCCGTGGTTTTCTCGAGCTTCGCGTTTCTGCTTGTCTTCTTCCCGCTGCATATGCTGGCCTACCTCCTGGTTCCCGAGAAGTTCAAGAACCCGGTGCTTCTGACCTCCTCGCTCGTCTTCTATGCGTGGGGCGGTCCGCGCTTCGTGATCCTCATCGTCTTCGAGGCCCTTGCCAGCTGGTTCTTCGCGCTGCGCATCGAGGGTTCGGAGGGCGGCCTGCGCCGCATCTGGCTCATCGCCGAGCTGGTATGCCTGCTGGGGCTTCTGGGCTACTTCAAGTACTGGACCTTCATCCTCACCAATACCCATAACCTCCTCGGTGTGCCTGCCGAGATCCCCGCCATCGTGCTGCCCATCGGCATCTCGTTCTACACCTTCCAGCTCATCTCCTACGTGGTGGATGTCTACCGGGGCTCCATCGCGGCCCAGCCCTCGTACTGGAAGCTCCTGCTGTACTGCTCGCTCTTCCACCAGTGCATCGCCGGCCCCATCGTGCGCTACGAGACGATCGCCGACGAGATAGAGCACCGCATCACTTCGGAGCGCGGTATCTACGAGGGCGTGCGGCGGTTCTCCATCGGCCTCGCCAAGAAGGTGGTGCTCGCCAACTCCTGCGCCGCCGTGGTCGACAGCCTCCTGCCCATCGGCAGCCCCGCGCTTGCCACTCAGGCCATGAGCGGCTACTGGTTGGGCATGGTCTTCTACGCGCTGCAGATCTACCTCGACTTCTCGGCCTACTCCGATATGGCCATCGGTATGGGCCGCATGATCGGCTTCCACTACCTCGAGAACTTCGACCATCCCTATCAGTGCTCCTCGGTGAAGGACTTCTGGCGCCGCTGGCACATCTCGCTCTCGAGCTTCTTCCGCGATTATGTCTATTTCCCGCTGGGCGGCAGCCGCTGCAGCCAGACCGAGTACATCCGCAATATGGCCGTGGTGTGGTTCCTGACGGGCCTGTGGCACGGCGCGAGTTGGAACTACATCCTCTGGGGACTCTACTTCCTGGGCTTCCTGCTGCTGGAACGCTTCGTCATCCAAGATAGGCTGCCCAAGCCGCTGTCACACCTTTTTGCGCTTCTGGTGGTGCTCGTGGGCTGGGTGCTCTTCAAGTTCGAGAGCTTCTCGGACTTGGGCTCCGTGCTCGTGGGCATGATCGGCGCCAACGGGGCAGGATTCACCAATCTCGCCGTCAATACGGTTTTCCTGCAGAACGTCTTCCTCCTGGCGGTGTCGATGCTCGCCTGCACGGGTCTCGGTTCGTGGTTGCGCAAGCGCCTCTCCTCGCTCGGCGGCACGAGCGACATCGCCGTGCGCTTCTTCGGCGCGCTCGAGATGCTGGCTCCGCCGCTTCTCCTGCTCGTATCCTTGGCCGCGCTTGCCGGCGCGAGCTATAACCCGTTCATCTACTTCCAGTTCTAGGGGGGAGCCATGGCCGAGAAGAAACGCATGCGGTCCGAGCGTCCGGCTGCCCCGGCCGCGATGCGCGCCCGCCACCGCAAGCTCATGGACATGCGCCTGCTCTCCGTCCTCGGATTCTCCGGTCTGCTCGCGATCTTTGCCGTGGTGGGGCTCCTGTTCTTCTTCCGCCCCACCACCTCGGAGGTTGAGCGGCGCGCGCTCGCGCCCTTTCCCACGCTCACTGCCGAGAGCTTTCTCGATGGCTCGTTCTTCTCCGATTTCGGTCTGTGGTATTCCGATACCTATCCGCTGCGCGAGCCGCTCGTCGCCGTGAGCCTTGCGTTCAAGAACCTCTACGGTTTCCAGCCCGCGACGCAGATGGTCGGCGGCAACGTGATCGCCGACAACCTCCCGCCCGAGGGCGGGGATGATCCCGCTTCGGGCGATCCCGCTGTGGTGCCGGGTGTGAACGACGGTCCTGTCGAGGTGCCGACAGCCCAGTCTGTGCAAGAGGATATCCAAGCCAATATCATGCAGGGCCTGTACGTCAAGGATGGCGCAGCCTACAGCGTCTACTACTTCGTCCAGTCTGCCGTCGAGACCTATTGCCAGGCCCTCAATACCTGTGCCGACAACCTTGCGGGCGAGGCGACGGTCTACTCCATCCTCGTGCCCAACAACTCGGGCGCGATGCTGTCCGAGGAGGAGCTCGCCGGACTCGGCGGTACCGATCCGCGCGAGGCCATCCGCTACTTCAACAGCCTCTTCAATGAGAACGTGCATCCCGTCTTCATCTACGATGCGCTGCGCGAGCACAACGATGAGTACCTCTACTTCCGCACCGACCACCACTGGACGCAGCTGGGCGCCTACTATGCCTATGTGGAACTCTGCAAGGTCAAGGGTACGGAACCTGCCGACGTGCTCAACTGGGAGCATATGCGCTTCGAACCGTTCCTCGGCTCGTTCTACGACCAACTCGGCCTCGGGGAGATGGAGGCCAATCCCGACTACGTGGACGCCTACATCCCCACGAGCACGAACGATCTCGTCTTCTGGGACGGGGAGGGCACGCGCTATGATTGGCAGATCATCACCGATGTGACCGAATGGGCGCGCAGCTCCAAGTACGCGACCTTCATCGCGGGCGACAAACCCCTCACGATCATCGAGAATCCCACGATGGAGGAGGGGCCGGTCTGCCTCGTCATCAAGGAATCCTATGGCTGTGCCTTCGTGCCGTGTTTGGTGGACGATTACAAGACGGTGTATGTCTTCGACTGCCGCTACTCGGACTACAACATCCCGCAGTTCGTGCGCGAGCATGGTATCGACGATGTCATCTTCATCAACAATATGACGCTTGCCACCACCGACACCGTGGGCGAGCGCCTGCTCTGGATGAGCTCCGAGTAAGGATCGGCCGCCCCGGTGCGGTCCCCGCGTGACAGGGTGACAGGTCATTTGTCACGGCAGCTGCCGTGACAAATGACCTGTCACCCTGTCACGCGGGGCGCCTATCGTGCCCCGATATCGTTCGGGCACGTGGGCGCCCGGATTGTCGGAGCGCGGATCGAGCTCGACAAGATCCTCCCAGAAACGTTTGGGCATCCACGATGCGCGCAGATCATAGCCGCGGTCGGCCTTCTCGCGACCGTCCAAGGTGAGGCTGTCGTACAGGCGCTTCCACATGGCCCGCACGTATCGCTCGTCGGAAGAGAAGTCGTCGCGTGCTGCGAGCCCGTTGGCAAGGGCCTGGTCGAGCCGTACCACGTGGCAGCGCTTGCCTTCTGCCTCATGCAGGGCCGCCATGCAATGCACCGGGTCGACCAAGCAGAAACGCTCGGCTCCCATACGCCGCGCAAAATGCGCTGCCACGAACGGTATGGTGTTGGCCTTGGGCTTGAATGACGCCAGATACGAGCCGTCGGCCAAACGCGAGAAGCGCACGAACTGGCGGGTGCGCTCGCATTCGTTGAGGACGAGCCGGGCCAAGCCGTCGAGCTCTGCCACCGCCGGGTGCGACGTCATGGTGGCGATGGCGGATCCCACGTTGAATGCGAGGCGCGCGTAGCGGTGCACCGCCTCGGGCATGGAGGGCTCGTCGGCGGCGCATGCGTAGGCGATCTTGGTGACGCAGGCGCCCTCGCAGCGCCCCGAGCACCGTCCCTTCCGAGCGTTCGGACAGCCTTTCGCCACAGAGGAGCCGAGTCCGCGCCAGACGCGGTCGGCGAGGGCGAGCATGCGCTCATCTGTTGCAAAGGGCCCTACGGTGTTCTCTCCTAAATGCAGTTGGGCATAGGATGAGCATGCGAGGCGCACGCGCTGCTCGTCTGCATGGGCAAGATAGGCTATGCCCACCGAGCTGAGGACGCCCTCGAGCGTGGGTTCGCAGAGGAGGGCCGTGCGGCCTCTGCCGCACGCCTGCACGAGCGCGCCGACCGCGAAATCGACCGTATCGGGGCTAGGCGCCAACGTATCAGAAGAGGCGCGGCTGGCTTGCCTCGATGCGGCGTCGTGTGCTGTTATAGGTGCTCGCGCGGGCATCTTCCACCACCTTCCTGCGCACGAGCTCGGGATCGAGCGGGCTCGCCGGATCGCGCTTACCGGCGCAGGCAAGGAAGTGGCGGGCGCGCTTCAAGGTGATGTTCAAGGCCTTGAGGTCATCGAAATCGAGACGCTTGCCACGCCGTGCGCGTATGATGCGCCGTGCTCCCACGGGGCCTATGCCGGGTACGCGCAAAAGGAGCTCCAGAGGCGCGTCCATCACCTCAACGGGGAAACGGTCGATGTTGCGCAGCGCCCATGCGAGCTTGGGATCGATCTCCAGATCGAGCCAGGGCTCGTCGGGTGCGGCCAACTCGTCGGGCGAGAAGGCGTAGTAGCGCATGAGCCAATCTGCCTGGTAGAGGCGGTGCTCGCGTCGGAGGGGGACGGGTGTTTCGCATGCGGGCAGCCGCTCGTCGTCCATGATGGGCAGGTAGGCCGAGAAGAACACGCGCTTGAGGTCGAACTGCTCGTACAGGGAGCGCGACAGCTGCAGGATGCGGTTGTCATCCTCGGGCGTTGCGCCGATGATGAGCTGGGTGGATTGCCCGGCAGGTGCGAAGCCGCGCCGAGAAGGCCCTGCGGAATTGCGTGGGCGCAGGGTGAGCGCTGCCCCGCTTGCGCGCATGGGGAGGGGAGAGGTGCCGTCGTAGGGCTTCTGGAAGCGTTCAGCGGGGGTTGCGCTCTCGGCGAGCAGGCGCGTCGCCTCGTCTGCGCGGACATCCCTGATCTGAGCCATGGGACGGGCGATCTGGGCGGCGTTCTTATCGGGACAGAGGGTTTCTAGCGAGCTTCTGCTGGGAAGCTCGAGGTTGACGGAGAGCCGGTCGGCAAGGCGGCCCAGCGCATCCACGAGCTCGGGCGCGGTGCCGGGGATGACCTTGGCGTGCACATAGCCGTTGAAGAGGAGCTCGCGGCGCAGGATGCGCAGGCACTCGATCATATGCTCGGCAGTGGCCTCGGGCGTGCCGAGCACGCCCGAGGAGAGGAACAGGCCCTCGATGTAGTTGCGCTTGTAGAAGTCGACGGTGAGCTCGGCCAGCTCGCGGCCGGTGAAGGCGGCGCGCTGCACGGAGGCCGAGCGGCGGTTGGCGCAATAGGCGCAGTCGTAGGAGCAGGCATTGGAGAGGAGCACCTTCAGGAGCGTGATGCAGCGGCCGTCGGGCGTGAAGGAGTGGCAGCAGCCAGCCGATGAGGCCATGCCGAGCTTGCCCGCCTGCGGCCCGCGCTCGGCACCCGAGGAGGTGCAGGCAACGTCGTATTTCGCTGCTTCCGCAAGGATGCCGAGCTTGGTGTAGGTGTCCATAGCGTGCGCCCCATTCCATCGAATACATGTTCGATTACTATAAGGCACCCACCGGACAAGAACAAGTGTTCTGTTCGAATGGAGGGGGTGCGGGGACGAACGGCGACCACGAGCGGGTCCGCATGAGACATGCGGATCATGGTGCGCTGCCTATGCGCGCTGGAGCGCGATGAGGGCCGCGCCGAATGCCTTGGCCTCGTTGCCGAGGGCGCCGCATTCGACAGGGATGCCCGCGATGGCCGAGCGCGTCTCGGCGAGCCTGCGCGTGACGAGCTTGCCGAGATGCTGCTGGTCGCGCTGCGTTGCCCCCGAGAGCACTATGGCCTGCGGTGAGAGATGGGCGCACGTCTCCACCACGCTCTCGACCATCCTGTCGGCCAGCCAATCCACCGCCCGCTTGGCGATCGGATTATGCCGGCGCGCCTCTTCCATGACCTGCGACGAGCGTATGCGGCCGAGGCCGATGCCCGAGAGGTCGATTCCGCTCCCATCGTCTTTACCGGCCAGTTCGCGCGCCTCCAAGAGGAACTCGCCCTCGGTGGCAGCTTGGGTGGGGAGCTCGTCGCTCTCGACCGATACTCCGTCGATGGACATGGCGACCTCGATGAGGGTGCCGAGGCGGATGAGCGCGAAGCGATCGAACGGCATGCCTGCGCCGTAATGCGCCTCGCCTACGGCGGCAGCCTGCGCGTCGTTGGCGACGAAGACGGGGGCTGCGATATGCTTGCGCGCGATGGTCCTCACCGGCATGGGGTCGATCCATCCAAGGACGGGGGAGAATGCGCGCCCGCTTTTATCGTCGACTATGCCGGAGACGCTCACGCAGATGCCCTCGATCGCGTCGGCGTGATATCCCGCCTGCACGAGCGCCTTGGAGGATGCCGCGCGGATATCCCTTACCGTGGTCTCGAAGGTTCCGTCGATATGCGTGGGCGCATTGGACAGCGCGATCATGTGCAGATCCTCGTCGATGAGGGCTGCCCGTGTGATCGTGCTGCCGATGTCGATGCCGAGAAACGCCACGGAGCTCCCCATGCCGCTGTGCCGATCCTACCGAGAACGATACCACGTTTGGGAGATAGGAGGGCGCGAAGCGGGCCCGTAAGCCGGGTTCTGTCGTGGGCGGCCATCTATCTAGGACCTGCGTCTCCGCAGGCCTCGAGCGCGCAACCCGAGCGCGGTGCGGGCCACACCATGGCGCTCCTATTCGCGTTTGCTCCGGAAGGGGCTTGCCAAGCCACCCTGTCACCAGGATGCTGGTGGTCTCTTACACCACCGTTTCAGCTTTTCTCTCACCCGCGCACGGCGAGCCGCCTGCGGGCAGCGGGAGTCTTCTTTTCTGCGGCGCTTTCCGTCGGGTCACCCCGCCAGGCCGTTAGCCTGCTTCCTGCCCTGTGGAGCCCGGACTTTCCTCATGTGCGACGAGTCGCACCCGCGGTCGCCTGGGCCCGCTTCGCAAGGACAATTGTATCATGCCGGCATCGCGTGCGCTCGGCTCCTGGCGTTTCCCCAGCACGGCCCCCGCCGACTGTACAGTCACTGTGAGCAGTGCTGGGGAAACGCCCTTCCACAGCCCTTCCAGGTACCCATTTGGGCGCGTTTGCCCAGCAACGTTTCGGATGACTGCACAGTCGGCGGGGGCCGTGCTGGGGAAACGCCGCACCTGAGCCAGCCCAGGTCGCTTGCCACGCGGTCCAGCCCCATTCGCAGATACGTGTCCTCTGCCGAGGCCGCCCACGCGCTACACTGGATGCGGCGGACAAGATCTGCAGGTAAGGAGCGTGGAACGATGTCGCATCTTTGGCCTGTTGCCGCATGCCTTATCCTGCTGGTCTCATTCATCATCGTCGAGTACCGCGAGAGCTATGCCATTGGAGTCGTCCTCAAGGGCCTCGCCTCGGCCTGCTTCGTGCTGCTCGGCTTTATGGGAAGCCGGGGTGCGGCGGATGCGCGCTTCGCGGGTTTCATTGCGGCGGGTCTTGCCGCAGGTGCCATAGCGGATGTGCTCTTGAGCCTGCGTTACGTCTACAAGAAGCGGTGGACGGTGTTCTTCACGTCCGGCACCATCGTCTTCCTTGTGGGGCACGTATTCTATTCGGTGGGCGTGTGGCCGCGTGCGCTGGCCCCTTTCGTGTTCGCGGGCCTCGGCATTGCGGCAGCCTTCTTCATCATACGCTGGATCTTCTCGCAGATCGGGGCGCAAGGTGCCCTCAGCGTCATCGGCGTGCTCTATATATGCGGCGTGGTGATCCTGAACTGCCTCGCGCTCTCCGCCCTCATCGCACGCCCGTCGCATCAGGCGCTGATGCTCTTGGCGAGCACGCTGCTCTTCCTCGCAAGCGACATCATCCACATCCTGAACACCTTCGGCGGAAACCCTCAGTTCAAGCGCCGTGTCCTTAATCTCACGCTCTACTACTTCGGGCAGATCCTCATCGCGCTGTCATTGCAGTTGGGATGAGGTCTGCGCGAACTGCCGGGCACTTGTCGGTTTTCCGCATCCGATCGCATCCGATCGTTTCCGACCTGCGTTTTCGTCATCGAATTATCAAAAAGAACCATGTGGTCGGCAGTTTCAAGGTAAAGAGCTCGCGCCGGGCTCTTTCGGTTGGCTTTAGGTTCATACGGCATCATCCTTGCCAACATCTTTGGAAAGGAGATGGTCCGCATGACCAAGAATGCCATGAAATACACGCTCGCGGGCCTCGGGCTCGCAATGCTTCTGGCAGGCTGCTCGGGTGCGGAGGCTGCCACCACGGACACGACCGACGCAGCCCCGACCAACGAGGCGCATGTCATCACCGAGACCACGGCCCAGGTGACCGAGCTCACGGGCGCCACAGGCGGTCAGCTCTCCGCAGAAGACCTCTTCACCGAGCGCGACCTCACCCAGACGGCAGACACCACCGATGCCACCTATTACACGCTCGAGGATGGCCGGGACATCACGATCGCCGCCGAGGGCGTCTACGTCATCCAGGGCACGGCAGCCGATGCCACCATCTACGTCGATGCGGATGATGCCGACAAGGTCCAGATCGTGCTCGACGGGGCCACCATCGTGAACGATGACGCGCCCGCCATCTACGTGCGCTCCGCCGATAAGGTCTTCGTCACCACCACATCGAGCGAGAACGCCCTCTCCGTCACCGGCTCCTTCGTAGCCGACGGCGACACCAACCTCGATGCCGTGATCTTCTCGAGGAGCGACCTCGTCCTCAACGGCACGGGCACGCTCACCGTGACCTCGACCGCCAACGGCATCAGCTCCAAGGACGGCCTCAAGGTCACGGGCGGCATGCTCGCTATCGATTGCGCGGGCGACGGTCTGGAGGCCAACGACTCGGTTGCCGTCGCGGATGGCACCATCACCATCGCCACGCAGAAGGACGGCATCCATGCCGAGTACGACGACGGCACGGGCTATGTCTACATCACCGGCGGCACCATCAGCATACAGGCGGCAAGTGACGGCATCCAGGGCACCGAGCTCGTCCAGATCGACGGCGGCACTCTCACGATCAGCGCCGGTGAGGGCATCGAGAGCACCTACGTGCAGATCAACGGAGGCGCCATCGATATCTACGCCACCGATGACGGCATCAACGCATCCTTCAAGAGCGGCAGCACCGTTCCGATGCTCGAGATCAACGGCGGCGACGTGACCGTCTCGATGGCGCAGGGCGACACCGATGCGCTCGATTCCAACGGCTACCTCTCCATCAACGGCGGCACGGTCGACATCTCCGCGCAGTCCGCCTTCGACTTCGATTACAGTGCGGAGCTTACCGGCGGCACCGTGTACGTCAACGGCAGCGAGGTCACGTCCATCACGAACTCGATGATGATGGGCGGCGGCATGGGCGGTCCCGGACGCTGAGGGAGAGCGCTGCATCATCAGGATGGGGGACGGCTCATGCTCCCCGTGGGAAGCCGAGAGTCTCCTTTGCCATGCACGTTGGATGCGTAACGAGGTTTTGCCTGATATCTCTGCTACCATGAAACACGGTATCGCCCGATGTCAGGAGTCCGCCATGATACTCCTTCCCAAGCAGGCAAAGCGCTTCTACAAGCTCTTCGATGCGGTTATCATCTTCGCAAACGAGCGTCTGGGCGTGAGCAAGCGCCTTATCACCCCCTTCGGCGAGATCGACGATGGCGAGGTGGCAAAGGTGTGCGATGCGCTGTGGAGCGGCACGGCGAACCGCCCTGTCATCGGGGAGCTCATCGATGAGAACCCCTACGGCTTCTCCCGCACCGACCTTCGCGAGATCGCGCAATGGGAGCATGCCATCAATGGCGACTTCTTCATCATGCGCCGTGGAGAAGACATGTTCTTCTTGTACGAGGGCCATGCGGTGGCGGTGCGCGGCATCACACGCGAGATCGACACGATGCTCACGTACGTCCCCACCGTGGCCCGAACGACGCTTCTGCCCTTCGACGGGCTCATCGTCTATGCGATGAGCCTCTCGGAGCACCCCCTTGATTTCGGCGACGCCTTGCGCGGCACACTCGACGCAGAGCTCGAAAAGATGATCTCCAACCGTAAGGTCATCCAATCGGCAAAGCAGCTCGTCGATAGGGCCCCTCAGCTTGAGGAGGAGCGTATCAGCCGCGCGGCGGCGGAGTTCGTGCGCGATGCGGAGCTCGACATGAACGCCGACGAGCAGGCGGAATGGCAGCATCGCGGCGCGCTTGCAGGACTTACAGGCAGAAAGCGCGATGAGGCCATCATACGCTATGTTGACGAGAAGGGCGCGGGCTCCGGGATCGATGCCAAGGAGCAGGTGAGGAGATTCTCCAAAAGCTGCATGCGCGGCAAACCCGTCTCAACACTCGACGAGGCGTATGGCAAGCTCAACAATCACGAGCTTCGCCAGCTTGCCTCTGCCATGGGTGCGCAGGGAGCCGTCTCATCATGGAACAAGGAGAAGCTTCTCGACTATGTGGTGTCGCGCTTCCCGCGCGACCCGGATTCGCTCGCCTCGCGCGCCCGCACAGCGGGATCCTCGGCCATGGAGGATGCATGGTACCTCTACGAGGCTGGAGGGCGCATCGAGGTGGCGGATGAGGACTCCCTTGACGAGGGGGCCCTGATCGCACCGCTCTTCCCGATAATCCTGTCATTCCATCAAGATGGGAAATTCATCTTCATCATGCCCGACGAGGTGCGCGAGGCATTCTCGTGCCTCGATTGGGACGCCGAGCTTGCACGCGCGAGGGAGGTGGACGGGATCATCCATTTCTTCGACCTCGCGCTCGACCTGCGCGGGGTCGCGTACCTCTCGGAACTCATGCACGAGTACGTGGAGCGCTACGGCGAGTCGGAATCGGTCGACATCGAGGAACTCGGCTACTCCCTCCTCGCGAGCGGCATCGGCGAGCTGATCATCCTGGACGACGAGCCGGTCCTTGTGGGCATGCGCGTCATCTCGGCGCTCGGGCACTTCCCGCGCGAGGAGCAGGTCGAGGACGAGGCACGCTACTACCTTGTGGAGCAGGGCAAGAAGCCGATCCGGCCCGTGCCGGATGAACTCGAGGATGCGGGCGAGGTCGTGGAGTGGATGATCGACTCGCCCGAGGCGCAGGCCCTTATCGCCTATCTCGACGAGCATGTGCCCGAGGAGGAGGACGAGTACTTCTGGGCGGAGGATACCGTGTGCATGCTCATCGACGGCTTCCGCGCATTTGTGAATCCGACCGAGGCGTTGAAAGATGCGTTCGGCGAGGAGATGCCCTTCACCGAGGCGCAGCTCAAGCGCGTGCTCGATCTCTCCATGGCGCTCGCAAACGCGGTTCCGCGCTGGGAGAACAACGGGTGGAGCCCCAACGAGCTGTTCTCGGCCATGAAGCGCTGAGCTTGCCCATATGATGCTCATCGACAGGCCCCTACTGCCGAAAACTGCCGAGAACATGCGAGTTTTTCGGATCCGATCGTCTTGATCCTGCGGAAACGCAGCGATCATCGAAAAAAACAGCACCTGCTCGGCAGTTTGCCGGCGAGACAGATTATCGGGTTAGCCGGCTAGGGTGCCTTACAGCTCGCGGGGCTCGAAGGGCGGGTCGAGCTCGAAGGGCACGGCCGGCGTGAACAAGCTCACGAGCGGGACGATTGCAAGCGAGAGCAGCATGGCGATGGCGCCGCAGTTCACCGGCGATGCGATGAAGCCGATGAACATGTTGGCGGTGGTGAGGCCCACGCCGCAGGCGAAGCTCGCCCATACGGCCGCGCGGGAGATGCGCGTGCCGTAGAGGCCCCACAGGAACGGGCCCAGGAAGGCGCCGGCCAGAGCGCCCCACGAGATGCCCATGAGCTGGGCGATGAAGTTCACGGGCGAGGTGTACTGCCACAGCGCGATGCCAGCGGAGAGCGCGACGAACGCCACGAGCAGGCCGCGCATCCAGAGGAGCTGCCCGTGCTCGTCCATGTCCTTGGCCAAGCGGCCCTTGACGAGGTCGATGGTGAGGGTGGAGGAGGAGGTGAGCACGAGCGACGAGAGCGTGGACATGCTCGCCGAGAGCACGAGCACGATGACGAGTCCGATGAGCAGGTCGGGCAGGGTCGAGAGCATGGAGGGGACGATCGAGTCGTATACCGGAGCGCCCGTGGTGGGGTTGAAGATGACCTGCGCCTCGTAGAGCCGGCCGAAGCCGCCGAGGAAGTAGCTGCCGCCGGCCACGATCACGGCGAAGAACGTCGAGATGATCGCGCCTTGGCGGACGGCCTCATCGTTCTTGATGGCATAGAACTTGCCCACCATCTGGGGCAGGCCCCACGTACCCAGGGACGTGAGGATGACCACGCCGAGGAGATTGAGCGGGTCGGGCCCGAAGAAGCCGGTGAGCGCACCGGCCATCCCGGATCCCTCGACGGGGATCTGCGAGAGCGAGGTGATGGCGGCGATGAAGCCCCCGTTGTCGCCCAGCACGGCCGCGATGATGGCGATGATGCCCACGAGCATGACCATGCCTTGGACGAAGTCGTTCACGACGGTGGCCATATACCCGCCGAGCACCACGTAGACGCAGGTCACGATGGCCATGCCGATGATGCAGACGGTGTAGTCGATGCCGAAGGCCATCTCGAACAGGCGCGACAGGCCGTTGTAGACGGAGGCGGTGTAGGGGATGAGGAAGACGAAGATGATGGCGGCGGAGGCTACGCGTAAATGCTCGCTGCCATAGCGCTTGCCGAAGAACTGCGGCATGGTGGCGGCGCCGAGACGGTGCGTCACCCGGCGGGTGCGCTGGCCCAGCACGACCCAGGCCAAGAGGCTGCCGATGAAAGCGTTGCCGATGCCGATCCACGTTGCCGAGATGCCGTATTTCCAGCCGAACTGCCCTGCGTAACCCACGAAGATGACGGCGGAGAAGTAGCTGGTGCCATAGGCGAAGGCGGAGAGCCACGGGCCGACGTTGCGGCCGCCGAGGACGAAGCCCTCCACGCTTCCCGCATGGTTGCGGGTCTTGAGGCCGATCGCCACCACGGCGGCGATGAAGACGAGCATCATGAGGATCTTGGCGAACATGGGGGATCCCTTCGGTTGGAACCAGAGGGGATGATACCGCCAAGCCCTCCTCTTCGAGGGGCCGACGGCTATACCGAAGCAATCTCGTAATACAGATATGATGCTTAAGGCATCCCATAGAGCGCCCTGCAGGCGAGATGCCGGGATGCTGCTAGAATCGAAACGTCGATCGAGATGGGGAAGGCTATGCCGCGACAAAGCTACACAACCATCGCCGCCGGTTTCGAGGCTCTCGGCGAGTCCGAGGACCGCAGGAGCCGCTTCATCGCGAGCATCCGCCATGTGGAGAACGAGGCTGAAGCCGAGGCCCATCTCGCGGAGATCCGAGCCCTGCACCACGATGCCCGCCACCATGTACCCGCATGGATTCTCGCCGACGGGCGCGAGCGCTGCTCGGATGACGGGGAGCCGAGGGCCACGGCGGGCATGCCCGTGCTCGAGGTGCTCCGCGGAGCCGGCCTTGCTGACGTGAGCTGCGTGGTCACGCGCTATTTCGGCGGTACGCTGCTCGGTCCGGGAGGACTCCTGCGCGCCTATACCGCCGCTGCGCAGCAGGCGATCGAGGCAGCCGAGAAGGACGGCGCTATCGCCGAGATGTGCCTGGTCACACCCGTGGTGGTGCAGATACCGTATTCTGCCTACGACCGGGTGGTGCGCATGATCGCAGATGCGGGTGGCAGGGTGAGGGACCCCCTCTTCGCCGAGGACGTGCAGCTCACCTGCGCCTTCCGCACAGGCGACGAGCTGCTGTTCGTGGATGCGCTGCGCGAGTACGCCGCAGGCGAGGAACTCGCCCGCGCAGGCGAGCCGCGCTTCGCCGCATTCTAGCGCCCCGGCAGCGGATGGCCTTACGCCTCCACCCCCAGTTCCCTGAGGTGGCACTCGAGCTCGTCTGCGCCGACGAAGAGGTGCCCCATCATGCCGGCGACCTCGGCCCCGCGCACGTTCGCGATATTGTCATCCACGAAGAGGCACTCCTCGGGCCTGAGCCCGTAACGCTCGCAGAGCGTGAGGTAGATCGCAGGATCCGGTTTCATGATGCGCTCGAATGCCGAGGCGACCCATCCGTCCATGCAGGGGAGGCTCGGGATGCGATCCTTCAGGCGAGAGAAGCGCGTGCCGGCATTCGAGAGGATGTAGCAGCCGTAGCCCTTCTCATGGAGGCGGATCGCGAGCTCGTTGGTCTCCGCGATGACGGGCTGGCGGTTGTGCCAGCCGGCGAAGCACTCGTGGAGCGCGCTCCGCAGGCGCTCGGGCAGGGTGTCGGCCGCTATGCGCTCCATGGTCTCCTCGCTGATCGCTCCGGCGTCGAGGAGCAGCCAGAATGGGCTCGAGAAGAGCGCTGCATCGAGCAGCTCCGCATCCGTATCATCTTTTACATACGGCCGGGCAAAGAGCCTGCCGTCAAAGCGGAGGAGCACCCCGCCCACGTCGAAGACGATGTTTCTGATCCGCGTCCCGCCGTCCATATCGCCTGTCCTCCTCGCGTCGAAGCAGTCCGCGCCTGCTTCCGATGCCCCTACTGCCGTACGACCGCGAGCGACCCCATGGGATCCCAGGGCTCGAGCACGGTGGGCTCCTCGGTCTCGTAGATGACGCGCTCCTTGTCCGAGAGGTACTTCTTGTCCACGACGACTTGGTAGACGTACTCGTCGAACCACGGATCGGAGAGGGTGTCGAAGCCGTTCCTGCCGTGATCCTTGCCCCAGCTGTTCTCGACCTTCCACAGGATGGGGTTGCCCTCGGCGTCGAGGTTCACCCCCTCGAGCACCATGGCGTGCGTCATCATGCTCTCGCCGTAGTCGAGGCGCTCGGCCTTGTCCATGCAGGCCTCGACGGGAAAGCCCAGCAGCGCATCGAGGTCGAGCGCGGCGGTATCCATGACGCCCTCATCGCGGAGATAGCTCTGATCAACATCGCAGCCGAACCATACGGGGAGATCATCCTTGAGCTGGGCGATCGCGGCCTGTTTAAGCTGTGCGGGCTCGAGGTTGAGGTAGCGCACGCCGCCGTCTTCCACCACGTTGCCGAGACGGCTCACGGTATACGTGTGCCCGAACGGTTTGTCGGCGGTGGGTGCGGAGATGAGCGAGATGTAATCGTCGAGCTCCATGCCCTCGGCCCGCGCAAAGAATGCCTGCGGGGTGAAGGTTCCGGAAAGCACGAGCTTGTCGTCCTTATCGCGCAGGCGCACATCGAAGCGTGCGGGCGGTTCGCCAAGGCAGGTCACGAGCAGGCGGTAGACCTCGTCCATCATGGCCTTCTTCATCTCGCGCAGGTCGTCTGCCGCCACGCCGGCCGCATAGCTCTCGCGGAGCCGCTTGGCGCAACCGCGCAGGTAGCGCGTGAGGTACTTGTCCATGTCGCCGGTATTGCGCGAGCATGCGGTCTCGGGCATGATCTCCTTGGGCACCACGCCGTATTTCTTCACGAGGCTGCGGAACATATCCCACTGCCCGCCATCGCCGATGGGATCGGCGAGCAGGTAGGCCACCAAGCGTCCCGAGAGAGGCTCGTCGAGGGTGCCGAGGATGTTCTCGAAGAACCAGTTGCTCTTCTCGAGCTTGTCGTAGAAGAGGGGATAGGCTTGGGAGAGCTCGAAAGTCTTGAGGTTGTACTTCTTGATGATGCGGTAGCGGAAGGTGTTGAGGCTTGCGAACATCCAGCATCGTCCGCTGCGCTCCTGGTTGGTGCGCTCGCCTTGGGTGACCTCGATATCGAAAGCGCCGACGGCATTCGCCGCCATGGCCTCGGGTACGCGCGCCACCGTGCGCAACCCCTGCGCGGTCACGGCGTTTTTGGCGATGACGTTCGCGCGCTCGGCGAAGAAGTCCTCGCGCGAGGCGTCCAGATCCTTTTGCGTGATGCTGACCATATCGTCCATCCGATGCTCCAATCCTGAGAGTTATTCAGCCGCAATCGAGCATAGCACGCTATACTCGAAGCGGTACCGTCGAAAAGGACTTCAATGGCATACCGCATTCCCGAACTTCCCGCATATGCTGCCGCCGTGCTCGACACGCTCGAATCGGCGGGCTTCGAGGCGTGGGTCGTCGGCGGTTGGGTTAGGGACGCGCTTTTAGGCTCGGCCTCGCACGATGTGGATGTCTGCACGGCGGCGCCTTGGTCCGAGAGCGAGCGGGTGCTCCGCGCAGCCGGGTTCGCCGTCCACAGGACGGGGGCTGCCCATGGTACGGTGACCGTCGTGGTGGATGGCAGGCCCATCGAGGTCACCACCTATCGTGTGGATGGCACCTATTCCGACGCGCGCCACCCTGATGCGGTGCGCTTCGTCTCTAACGTGCGCGAGGATCTCGCCCGCCGCGACTTCACCATCAATGCCATGGCCTACCATCCCGAGCGCGGGCTTTTAGACGCATTCGGCGGGGCGGGGGATTTGGCTGCGGGGCTCGTACGCGCCGTGGGCGATCCCCGTGCGCGCTTCGATGAGGATGCCCTGCGCGTGCTCCGCGCGGTGCGTTTCGCCGCACGATACGGCTTCGACGTGGAAGAAGCCACGCATGCGGCGCTCACCGAGTTCGCGCCACGCCTCGCCCGTATCGCGCAGGAGCGCATCGGCCAAGAGCTCACGGGCATCTTCGCCACGGGCCGCATGGCGTGGGCGCTTGCGCGCGAGCGCGCGGTCATGGTCTGCGCTATTCCCGAGCTCTCTCCCTTGGTGGATTTCGACCAGAACAGCCCCTACCATGCCTTCGATGCCTACGAGCACACGATCCGCGTGGTCTCCGGGGCGGAATGCGTGACCGCCGGATGCGCGGGTCAGGCGCTTCGGTGGGCCGTGCTCCTCCATGACATCGCCAAGCCTGAGACCTACAGCGAGGATGTATCCGGTCGCGGCCACTTCTTCGGCCATCCCGAGCTCGGTGCGCGCAAGGCTGCTGCCATCATGCGCCGCATGGCCATCCCCGCAGAGATCGTCCGCGAGGCCTGCGCCCTCGTCAGCTTGCATGACTATCCCATGACCGTGCAGACCCGCTCCCTGCGCCGTACGATCCTGCGCTGCGAGGAGCTCTGCCCGGGCAGGGGAGAAGCGCTTGCTTTCGAGCTTCTGAACCTCAAACGCGCCGATGCCCTCGGAAAAGCGCTCCCGTGCCGGAGCTACTGCTCTGAACTCGATGCCGTCTCTACGGCCCTGCGCCGCGAGCTCCGCGCAGCCGCACCGCTCTGTGTGCGCGATCTGGCCGTGAACGGCTCCGATGTCATCCGCGAGCGCGGCCTCGAGCCGGGTCCCGATGTGGGCATGGTGCTCGAGGGCCTCCTCGCAGCCGTGGTCGAGGACGGTATACCCAATACGCGCGACGACCTGATGGAGCTTCTGCGCTTTGGGGGCTGAGGCGGGGCTGAAGCCCTCCTAGCCCTTGACCTCCTCCCACAGGCGCTCCGCCTCGTCCTTCCAGGCAACCGCATAGGGCGCAGTGCGCGCGCAGAGATCCTCGACGTCCTCGGGAGCGACGTAATCGGTCGAGGGTGCCTTGGCCTCATGCACCAGTTGGGGGAGGATCTTGGGATTCTCGAGCATGGGGCAGGGCATAAGATGGTTCTCATTCCAAGGATAGTGCGCACGGTAGGCCTTGAAGATGGGTTGCTGAAGGCACTCGAACAGGCTTTTCTCCTTGATGTTGGCGTCCGAATAGTGGATGAACACGCAGGGCTCCACGTCGCCGCGCGCGTTGATGTGACAGTAGGCACGTCCGCCTGCAATGCACCCGCCCACGAACTGGCCGTCATTCTGGAAGTCCATCGCGAAGATCTGCTTACCGCCTTCGAAGCCGCGCACCTCGCGGAGGCGATGCAGGATGTATTCGCGCTGCTCGGGTGTGGGCATGAGATCGGCGATGGCACCGTCGCCCACGGGCATGTAATGGAAGAACCAAGCGTAACGGCAGCCCTTCTCGATGAGCAGATCGAAGAATTCGTC
>JAKPQM010000081.1 GCA_029546925.1 Actinomycetes bacterium | reverse complement strand
GTACGGGTAGAAACGCTCGGAGCGCTCCTCGATGTCCACGTCGGGAAAGACCTCCGGATGGGCGGCGATGAAGGCGACGACGCGTCTCGATACGTCGACCGAGACGGTCCGCTTGCTCTGGGCGCCCTCCGATTCGTCGCGGATCTTGCGGCGCGTCGCCATGTAGGGCATGCCGCAGAGGTTGGAAAGCAGCTGCACCTCGACGACGTCCTGGACCACATCGGGGCCGGCGACGATCGTGAGGCTCGGGCGGTTGGTCACGATCTCGGTGCCGTTGCGGTCGAGGATGCGGCCGCGCGGAGCGGCAGTGCGGATCGTGCGGGTGCGGTTGAGCTCGGAGAGACGAGCGTACTCATCGGTCGAGATGAGCTGCATGGACCACAGGCGCACAAGCAGCGTGGCGAAGATCGCGGATACGTAGACGAGGAAGCCCTTGAGGCGTCCCGAGAAGGTCTTCTCGGCGGAGGTATCGGATCCGCCGGACGCCTTCGGAACCCCCCCGCCGATATCGAACGAGAAGCTCGATTCCGAGCGACCGAAATAGAGATAGGCGCCGATCAGAACCGCCGCGAGGACGAGCGCGCCTATGACAACCGCGAGGATGAAGTCCATACGCATCGATCCTAGCGGAGTCGGTTCGGGCGGGATGGGATGGTGCGGCGGGATGAGAGCGTGAATCCCCCGCGGTTGCGCGAGAGGACCATGACGAAGGGCACGTAGCAGATAACGGTGATGATGGCTGTGGGGAGCGCGCGCATGAGGAGCGCCTCGAAGAAGCCGGCTCCGCCGAGCAGCACGAGCGCGAGCGCATAGGCGCTCGATACCGCGAGCGCGGCGATGGAGAACTGCGTCAGCGAGATGCTCGTATCGTCGGCAAGCTTGTTGCGCACCTCTCTGCCGAGCACGTAGGAGCACACGGTCAAGAAGAGGGCCATGAGGCCGAGCGGACTCGTCGAGCAGAAATCGAAGAACAGGCCGCAGAGAAAACCGGAAACGGTACCGTAGCGCCCGCCGAACAGCTGCGCGAACAGCGCGGCGAGGATCAGCATGAAATTGGCGCGTCCGCCGAAGAATGGGAGGTTCGGCGCGATGGCAAGCTGCAGGATGGCGCATGTGACGGCAAGGGTCACGGTAAGGCGCCTCTTGGTATTCTTATCGATCGACTGCACGACGGATCACCTCCCGTCCTCATCGGGCGATTGGGCGAGCGTCTGCACCTCGGGGACGTTGTTGACGGCGCTCATCTCCTGGGCATCCGCCTCCTCGATATCCTCGGCGCTTGCGCGCTGCTCATCGGTGAGCGAGGTGATGACGAGGACCTCCTCGAGCGCTTGTACACGCGAGAACGCCTCGATGGAGATATCCAGATAGAGAGCTCCCGAGCTGCGTTCGACGCTGGTCACGCGACCGATGGGCAGGCCTTTCGGATAGACCCCGCCGAGACCGCTCGTGACCACGATGTCATCGACGTTGACGGTGAGGTCGGAACGCACGAGATCGAGCGAGAGCTCGCCGCTCGCAGAACCGTTCAAAATGCCTTGGGCCCTGTTGGACTGGATCATCGCGGGGATGGATGAGTTCTCATCGTAGACGAGACGGACGACCGAGCTGGTCGGGGACACCGAGATGATCTGGCCGATGACGCCCGAGGCATCGATGACGGGCATGCCCACGGATAGGCCGGCTGACGATCCCTTGTCGATGGTGACCGTCGAGGTCCACGAGTCGGCGGATCCCGAGATGACCTTGGCGGCAACGGACTGGAGGTTGTAGGTGGACTGGATCTCCATCAGCGCGGCGAGACGATCGGCGAGCAGGGCCTTCTCCTCGAGTTCGACGTTGCGCTGGCGGAGCGCCTCATTCTCCTCGCGCAGCTCCGAGAGCGTTGCCTGATCGGCGGTGAGATTCACGAAGATGTTCCCAAGGCCGTAGAAGGGCGCGCTGATAGCGGAGCCTGCCATCCTGAAGGGCGTCGCCATGGTGCTGAACCCTCCCCTGAGCGCACCGAGCATGCCCGTATCGCCGCTTCTCACGCTCATCGTGAAAAGGAAGAGCGAGATCGCGGTGAGGATGACCAAGGCGCGGCCCCCCTTCGAGGGGGTGGCACCTGACAGACCTGAGCCATTTACACGGCCGGTAGCCATAGATCCACCTGATTACTGCCCGGTGCTCTGGACAAAGCCTCCGGAAAGCGCGTTGGCTTCCAAAACCTTTGCGCAGCCGACGACGACATTCTCGAGGGCAGTCGGGCTGACGTTGACGGGGACACCCGTCTCCTCGCGGAGCCTCTGGTCGAGACCGCGCAGGAGGCCGCCGCCGCCCGTGAGCAGGATGCCGTAGTACATGAGATCGCTCGCCAGATCGGGCGGCGTGGCGTCAAGGGCATCCTTGACGGCCTTGGTGACCTCGTCGAGCGGCTTGTTGAGGGCCCGGCGGATCTCCTCGGACTCGATACGCACGGTCTTGGGAAGACCGCTCATGACATCACGGCCGTTGACCTCGACATCGAGCTCCTCGGCGAGGGGCGCTGCGGAGCCGACCTTGATCTTGATGTCCTCGGCGGTACGCTCGCCGATCGAGAGGTTGTAAGCGTCGCGCACATGCTGAAGGATCGTCTGGTCGAACTCATCGCCTGCCGTGCGGATGGACTGCGACACGACGATGCCGCCCATGGCGATGACGGCAACCTCGGTCGTGCCGCCGCCGATATCGACGACCATCGAGCCGGTGGGATCCTCGATGGGGAGATCGGCGCCGATAGCTGCCGCCATCGGCTCCTCGATGAGGTACGCTTGGCGCGCGCCGGCCTGGATGGTCGCCTCGAAAACAGCGCGCTTCTCGACCGATGTGACGCCCGAGGGGACGCATACGACGACGCGGGGGCGCGGCGACCACGGATAGCGGCGCACGCGGGCCTTCTCGATGAAGTAATGGAGCATGACCTCCGTCACGTCGAAGTCGGCGATGACGCCGTCCTTGAGCGGACGCTCTGCGATGATCGAACCGGGCGTGCGGCCGATCATGCGCTTTGCATCGGATCCCACTGCGAGAACACGGTTCTCGTTGCGGTCGATGGCGACGACGGAGGGCTCGTTCAAGACGATGCCCTGCCCTCGTACCGCTACAAGGGTATTGGCGGTGCCCAAGTCGATGGCGAGATCTCCGCCCGTCTCACCGAATAATATATCGAGAAATGACATTGCACCCTTTCCCGTCTTCAAACGATGAATCGATACGCGCTAGTCTGCCGAACCTTCTTCGGAAGATACGTCCTCCCCCTCGGGCGATGCCTCGGCATCGGCATCGCCTTCGGATTCCGCCTCGGTCGGAACGAAACCGGTGGTGCTCACCGTGGGCGTCTGACCGGACTGGGAGATATAGGTGGGCGAGACATCGACGATCTTCCAGCTCAGACCGTCGCGGACGAGGCCGATAGTATAGTTTTGCTCTCCGCCCTCGCGCAGCTGCGCGGTGGCGAACACGGTGGATGCGGTCATCTCCTGGTTGGTACCGATGACGCTGACCGTGGCACCGGAGGGAAGCAGGGTGAGAAAGCTGGCACGCGCCTCGGGAGTGACGCCCTCGGCGAATACATCCGCGCCGTCGCCCCCGTCGGTCTTGGCGGCGAAGAGGCTCTCGACAACCGCTTGCTGGGTAGGCCAGCCGTAGCCCCGATAGTAGGCGTAGCCCGCGGCACCACCGAGAAGCACCAAGAGGATGAAGAGCGTCAGGGCGACCTTCGCCCCCGTATGGCGGTGCTTGCGGCGGATCTTGCGGTTCTGCTTATCGAGGGCGACGAGATCCTCCTCGGTGACCGAGAAGAAACCCGTATCCTCGGGAGACGGCATGAGCTCGCCGGATTGGCCCATGGGATCGAGCGGATCGATGCCGGACGGTCCATAACCCGCAGAAGCGAGGAAGGCGTCGGTATCGGAGAGGGGGCGCTTGGAGGCCTGGGTGCTCACGGCCTTGCGGGCGGCATCGAACGCCGCTTGGGCATCGGCGGAGAGCTGGAGGGTACCGCCAGCCGTGGCCTTCTCGAAGGCGTCGACGGCTTCGGGCATGCGATTCGAGGCGACGTAGGCAAGGCCGAGATCGCGGTAGATCCCGCTCTGATCGACAGAGCCTGCAGAGAAGTCGAGAGCCGTGCGCAGCGCCTCGACAGCGTCGATGGGGCGGTTGAGCTTCATGAAGCAGGAGCCGAGCGAGGAGAGCGCGCCCGAGGGGTTGGGATTGGTCTCGTCGATGGCGGCGTTGCGGTAGGCGATGCCGGCGTTGCGGATATCATCGATACCCTCGTAGGCGTTGCCCAGGGCAAGATAGGCTTTGTAGGGCGTGGTATAGCTGTTGTCCTGCGTGGCACGCAGCAGCGATGCGATGGCCTCCTCGGGACGACCGGCGGCGAGGAGCGCACGGCCCATGTTGCAGGAGAGCGCTCCAAGCTTGCCGTAGGCGCTATCCTTGAGGGCGGCGGCATAGGCAGCGGCTGCAGAGTCGTACTGGCCGAGCTTCATGTATGCGTTGCCAATCATGTGGTCTATGGACCCG
Source organism: Actinomycetes bacterium (assembly GCA_029546925.1). Classification (GTDB taxonomy): domain Bacteria; phylum Actinomycetota; class Coriobacteriia; order Coriobacteriales; family Atopobiaceae; genus RUG721. The sequence goes on along the minus strand of JAKPQM010000081.1, from coordinate 24,443 downwards.
TCGGCCGCACCGGGATCCTTCGCATCGGCGAGATGGGTGACGGCGGCGAACCAATCGCCCGACTGATATGCCTTCTTGCCAGCTTCGAACGCTTGAGTGTTCACAGAATATCCCTCCCGGTGAGCTTAGCCCTTGGCAGCATGCTCGATGCGAATGGACTGGATGACATCGCCGGCGCGGAGCGCTTCGATGACGTTGAGGCCCTCGGTGGTCTGACCGAAGACGGTGTAGCCTGAATCAAGGCTGTGCTGCGGGCCAAGGCACAGGTAGAACTGGGATCCGGCGGAGTTGGGGTCTTGGCTGCGCGCCATTGCCAGCGCTCCATCCTCATGGAGGTTGCGCGGGTTGGTGGTGAACTCCTCATGGATGCGGTAACCGGGGCCTCCCGTACCGGGACGGCCATCCTTGCCCGTCTTGCCCGCGGCAACATCCTCAGGTGCCATGCTGCGCGTGTGGGGACAGCCGCCCTGGATCACGAAGCCGGGAACGTAGCGATGGAATTTGAGCCCGTCATAGAAGCCCGACCCGGCGAGCTCGCAGAAATTCGCCACATGGATGGGCGCGCCCGAGCCATCGAGCGAGACGATGACCTCGCCTTTCGAGGTGAGGATATGCGCCACTTCGTCACCTTGGACAGAGTAGCTCGGCGCATAGAGCGGATCGAAGATGAAGCCCATTCCGTACTGCCTTTCTCGCCTATCTGCAAGCGTTTGCGACATTGGATAATTCTAGCAGGTATTTGGTATGCACACATTTTCGGCAAAGAGTGTTTATCAGGCCTCCTTCGGCTCCCATGCAGCGTAATTCTCATCGAAAAGCAGCTTGTAGCTACTCACGCCATCATCATCCTTGTCCGAGTAGTAGGTCTCGTCGATGGTATCTTGAACCATTGACGGCACGAGGTAGCCGAGATCGATCTCCCAAGCCTCCACAAGCACGTCCGAACGGTTCCTCAGCCAATTGCCCAAGCGGATGACATTATCGATATCCTCGGCATATTCGGATGCGGAACCGAGCTGGCCCACCGAATCGATCAGGTTCGAGATCTCGAGCGAGAGCTGCTCCGCCGAATCGTAGCCCCTCCGGCGCAGCTCCTCGTCTTCGGAAAGATAGTTCTCGAGGAAGTACGCCTCCTGTTCATCGAGGCGCTGCGCAAGCCCAGCCAGCTCGACATAGGAATCATGGAGCAGATCGAATGTTGCCGCCGAGACATCGCTGACAGGGGCGGACGCGCGCACATCTTGGCCGGAAAGGCTATCGAGCTGGCCGGGAGAGCCCACCATCGAGGTATCCGCCTCCTCGCGGGCACGCTGATCGTATTTGCCGGGATCGAAAGGATGCGTGATGAACAGGATCGCGCCGCCCACCACGAGAAGAGATGCGAATGCCGCGATCACCATGAGGCGGACGCGCGCCATATGATCGTAACCGAGCGTCATATCATCGTCGCCGCGCGGGGGCGGAATCGCGCTTTTCGTCTCGACGATAGGCTCCTCATCGGATTTGGGAATCTGGATGGCGCTGAATTCCGAGGTATTATCGGCATCGGTGATCTTGGGCAGGTGGATATCGCGCACAGGGCGGACCGGGCGGGCGCCCGGCGCGGGGAGGCCGCACTTGGGGCAGGCCCCATCCCCTTCGGGTATGAGGGCTCCGCACGAAGGGCACCATGTGCCCTGTGCACGGAAAATCTTGTGCGTTGCACCCAGATCGTGCGCGCATATCGGACAGGTCGGGGTTCCATCGGAGAGGCGCGCTCCGCAGTTCGGACATATCATTCGCTCAACTCCAGCTGTCTTCATTTCAACTTCGGTTGAAGCTATGATAGCGCACCTTAGGCCTGTTCGATAAGCATATCCAATACAAATGGCAAGATTCCTCCGGCAGCTATGTAGCGCCATTCCTGGGGCGTATCCACGCGGACCTTGAGGCAGGCGCTCTTGACCGTCCCATCTGCCGATGCGAACCGCACCTCCACTTCTTCGGGAGCGCATACGGCATCGGTTGGGAAGGCCGGTATGCTCACGGTCTCGCTGCCATCGAGACCGAGCGCCGATGCGCCCTCCCCTTCCTTGAATTGGAGCGGGACGATGCCCATCTGCACGAGGTTGGAGCGATGGATGCGCTCGAAGCTCTCGGCGATGACCGCCTTGACACCGAGGAGGAGCGGACCCTTGGCAGCCCAATCGCGGCTCGAGCCGGACCCGTACAGAGCACCGGCGCAGACCACGAGCTCCCGCCCATCGGCACGATACGCCTCGGAGGCGTCGAAGATGCGCATGAGCGCGCCGCGATCGTACTGGAAGGTGAAGGGGCCCCGCTCTCCTTCAGCGAGGAGGTTTTCGAGCCTGGTGTTGCCGAAGGTACCGCGCGCCATGACCTCATGGTTGCCCCGGCGCGTCCCGTAGGTGTTGAACTCCGCCTCGGCCACGCCGCGGGCGCGCAGGTAGTCGGCGGCAGCCGAGTCGCGCGCGATGGATCCTGCGGGAGAGATGTGGTCGGTGGTCACGAAATCTCCGAACAGGCACAGCATGCGGGCGTCGTCGACGGAGATGCTCGAGCGCGGCTCGGCGATCTCGAAATAGGGCGCACGGCGGACATAGGTCGACGACGGATCCCACGCAAACGTCGCATCGTCTGGGACCTCGATGGCCTGCCATGCGGCAGAGCCCTCCATAAGATATGCGGAGCTGCGCTCATAGAGGGAGCGCTCGAGCACGGAGGCGAGCACCCCCTCGATCTCGTCGGAAGTCGGCATGATGTCGGCGAGCATGATAGGGGCGCCATCGGCACGATAGGCGAGCGGCTCGGACGAAAGATCCGTGCGGACGCTGCCTGCGATAGCGTAGGCCACCACGAGGGCGGGTTCGGCGAGGAAGTTCTGCGCGACATCGGGCGAGATGCGCCCATCGAAATTGCGATTGCCCGAGAGCACGCTCGCGTAATCGAGGGCATCCGCATGGGCCTTGAGGACCTCCTTGATCTCCCCGGTGTTCCCGATGCAGGTCATGCAGCCGAAGCCGCAGGTGAAGAAGCCGAGCTCTTGGAGCGGCTCGAGAAGGCCCGCCTCCTCGAGCAGAAGCTCGGCGGCATGGCTGCCCGGTGCGAGGACGCATTTGACCCACGGGGCGGCTGCGAGGCCCGCCGCACGCGCGTGCTTGGCGAGCAGGCCTGCGGCGATCATCATGGCGGGATCGGTCGCGGTCGTGCAGCTCGTGATGGCGGCGAGGGCAACCGTGCCGTCGCCGATCGAAACAGGTTCGCCGTCGAAATCGGCTATGAAGGCTCCCGCGTCGAGTGGATGAGGGCAACGCGATTCGAAGCGCGCGGGAAGATCGGGGATGCTCACGCGATTGTGCGGACGCGAGGGACCCGAAAGGGACGGCTCGACTGTCGAGAGATCGAGCTCGATGGTCCTGGAGTAGACGGCCCCCTCCCTCATCCCGAACGTTCCCTGGGCCTTGTGGTACGCCTCGCAGAAGGCGACCTCATCCTCGTCGCGACCGGTCAGGCGCAGGTAGTCCAGGGTGGTGCCATCAACGGGGAAGAGCGTCGTCGTGGCACCGTACTCGGGCGTCATGTTGGCGATGCAGGCTCGCTGGGTGGCGGAAAGGGCCCCGATACCCTCTCCCGTCACCTCGACGAGGGTACCGACGACCTCCTCCTTGCGGAGAAGCTCGCAGACGGTGAGCGCGGCATCCATGCCCGAGGCCAGCGGCCCGAGCTTTCCCGTGAGCCTGAGCTCGACCACAGGAGGCACGAGCAGGGAGATGGGCTGGCCGAGCGCGGCGGCCTCGGCTTCGATGCCGCCGACGCCCCAGGCAACCACGCCAATGCCGTTGACGGTCGTGGTGTGGGAGTCGGTGCCCACGAGCGTGTCGTAGCAGGCGCGCTCGCCTGCTCCCCTGTAGAGAGCATCCGTGCCGACGACCGTGGCGAATCGCTCCATGTTCAGTTGGTGGCAGATGCCGCCGCCGGGCGGGACGATCTGGACATTGTCGAACGATCTGCCCGCCCATTTGAGGAAGGCGAAGCGCTCGCGGTTGCGCTCGGCCTCAAGGGCCTCGTTGATGCGCTGCGCAGACGGGCAGCCCGCCTCATCTGCGATGATGGAATGGTCGATGACGAGCGTGGCGGGGATGAGCGGGTTCACCGCGAGCGGGTCGGCGCCGCGGGCCGCGCAGGCATCGCGCATAGCCGCGAAATCGACGAAGACGGGAACACCCGTGAGGTCTTGGAAGAGCACGCGGCTCGGCATGTAGGAGATCTCGCTGCCGGGCTGCCCGGAAAGGCCCGCCTCCATGATGCGCTCCGCCATCTGGACGGCCTCCGCATCGGTTCCGGCGCAACGCACGACATTCTCGAGCAGCACGCAGAGCGCGAAGGGGAGCTTCTCGACGCCGGGGATCTTCGAGATGCCGACGAGCTTACGGCTTACGTTTCCGACGCGTAGGGAAGAACCTTCTCTTGACGAGCTGATAGCGTCCGAGAAAACGTTTCTTTCGAGTTGCATACCGATCCTTAATCCGCGCGATCCTACGTGACGACCTTCCCCCTTGGGCAAGGTCGCGCTCGGCCCGCCTGAAGAGGTATACGAACAGTATGACCGAAGCAGCACCCATGATGATGACCAGCACCCAAACCGCAACACGGTCGAGCACGGTATGGAAGAAATCGCTGTAGAAGAAGCATCCTACGATCATGATCATGCTCACGATGACGATGAGGGCGCCGCGGACCACCGTAAGCGGGCGCGAGATGAGCACGATGAGCGCAATGCCCACGAGGGTGATAAGCGCCATGCACAGCGTCGAGATCTCCTCGAACGACATGTTGAGAAGGCGTCCGAGGAGGATGGCGGCGAAGAGCGCCGCGACGATGCTGATCGAAGCGGGCAGCGAGCGCATGAAGACATTCGCGAGGAAGCTCCCCTTCACGCGATCGCGGTTGCGCTCGAGCGCGAGGACGAATGACGGGAGGCCGATGATGGCCGTCGAGATGAGCGACATCTGGATGGGGATGAAGGGATAGGGCGGCATGGCGATGCAGATGAAAGCGAGGAGCGTCGAGTAGACCGTCTTGACGAGGAACAGCGATGCAGAACGCTGCAGGTTGTTGATCGAGCGGCGCCCTTCGGCGACGATCTCGGGGATATGGGCGAAGTCGTTGTCGGCGAGCACCAGTTCCGATACGTTGCGGGCGGCGGCCGAGGCGGAGGCCATCGAGATCGAGCAGTCGGCCTCCTTGAGGGCCAGCACGTCGTTCACACCGTCACCGGTCATGGCGACGACATGCTTGCCCGCCTGCAGATATTTGATGAGAGAGCGCTTCTGATCGGGCGTCACGCGGCCGAAGACGCGCATATCGCGCGCTGCCGCGAGCAGCTCCTCGCCCGACTTAAGCTGCGAGGCATCGACGGCCCGCTCGGCGTGCTCGATACCCACCGAGGAGGCTATGGCGGAGACGGTCCTCGGGTCATCGCCGGAGATGACGCGCAACTCGACGCCCTGCTCGGCAAAGAAGCGTATGGTATCGGGAGCGGAGGCGCGGATCTCGTCGTGGATCGAGATGAATCCGATCGGATGGACCTCGCCCTGGATGTTTCCCCGCTCATCGAAGCCGTCGATCTCGCAGGAGACGAGCACGCGCTCGACGGGATCGAACTGCCCGAGCATCTGCAGCGCACGGTCATCATGGGTAAGGATGAAGCGCGGGGCACCCATGATGAGCGCACGGCCATCATGGGTCACGCAACCGGAATACTTGTATGCGGAGTTGAACGGCACGGCTCGTACGGAAGCATCGGCTTTGATGTCCTTCTCGATGCCGTAGGCGAGGATGGCACGCGCGGTGTCGTTCGCATCGGAGGCGTTTGCCTCGGCGATGGTCACGAATACCCGGGCAGCGCGGTCGGCACCCGCTTCGGGCTCTCCCCCATCGATTCCCGTCGTCCTCGAGACGAGCATGCGGCCCGTGGTGATGGTGCCGGTCTTATCGAGGCAGAGCACATCCACGCGTGCGAGGGTCTCGACGCAGTAGCTCTGCTGGACGAGCACCTTCTTCGTGGCAAGGCGCGTCGTGGCGATTGCGAGCACCGTGGAGGTGAGGAGCACCAAACCCTGCGGGATCATGCCGATGACGGCGGCAACTGTGGAGAGGATGGCCTCATTCAGGCCCGCGGCGTCCATGAGGTAGGTACGCAGGAAGAGGCCGATGCCCAGCGGGAAGATGAGCAGCGTGGCGAGTTCGATGATGATGCGCAGGGTGTCGAGGATCTCCGAATGGACGGGCTTTATGTACTTGGCACCCGCATTGATCTTGGCGGCATAGGAATCGATGCCCACATGCGTAAGGCGTGCCCACACCGAGCCGGCATCCACGAAGCTTCCCGAGAAGAGCTCGGACCCCGCGCCCTTCTCGATGGAGTTGCTCTCGCCTGTGAGCAGGCTCTCGTCGAAGAAAGCCGTTCCCGAGATGACGACGGCATCGGCGGGGACCTGGTCGCCGCGTGCGAGCAGGACCACATCGTCGAGCACGAGGTCTTCGAACGCAAGCTCGACGGTCGCATCTCCCCGTCGCACGCGCACGGTCTTAGCCGTGAGGATGGAGAGCTTGTCGACCATGCGCTTGGCACGGATCTCCTGGAAGACGCCGATGGCGAGATTCGAGAGGACGACTCCCATGAACAGGGCGTTGCGCAGCTCGGCTGTGAAGAGGACGAGGATGAACATGAAGAGGTTGATGCCGTTGAACAGCGTGAAGGTGTGCTCGGAGACGATCTGCTTCACGGTCTTGGTCTGCACGTCGGCATTCGTGTTGACCTTACCTTGGGCAACACGCTCGGCGACCTCGGCCTCGCTCAATCCTCGGATGGTATCTTGGGCAGTCTCTTCCATGATCCGTGTGAACTCCATACGCTATGAACCGCTGGCATCATACCTCAAAACGGATGCGATCCACGCGAACTGGACACGAGGGTGGACATCGTCGCGCCCTTCCCTGCGGTATTTACGATCACCGCAGATTCCATGCGTGAGAAGAACTGCGGGAATCGTGAAGATGCAGGTAGAAGGTCTGCCGTTCCTTGCATGCAGAGGTCCCGATTGCGGTATTCGCGATCACCGCAGCTACCCGAGACGGGTGGGCGCAGCTGCAACGGCAAAAAATGGTGCCCCCAGGGGGAATCGAACCCACGACCTTTCGCTCCGGAGGCGAACGCTCTATCCACTGAGCTATGGAGGCACGGCGAAGCTTAGTATAGCCCAGCTGAGCCCTTCATTTTAGAAACCATTTGATTACACACAGAGAGGGGTGCATGGAGCACGTTTTACGACATGCTACCATCACGACATCCGAAATGACACGATGCGCCGACACGGACTTTGAAAGGCACTTCCATGATCGCAGTAGTCAAGCAATCAGCCACTTCCGAGCAGCTGCAGCATTTCATCGCATGGATCGAGGGCCGCGGCTTCAAGACGCATGTCTCGCAGGGCGAGGCCGAGACTATAGTCGGCATCATCGGCGATACGAGCCTGATCGATCCGTTTTTGCTCGAGAGCATGGACATCATCGATCGCGTCCAGCGTGTGAGCGAGCCGTTCAAGAAAGCCAACCGCAAGTTCCATCCCGAAGACACCGTCATCGACTGCGGCCACGGCGTTCTCATAGGAGGGGGCAATTTCCAAGTCATGGCCGGCCCCTGCTCCGTGGAAGGCGAGAACCTCATCGTGATCGCCCGTGCAGTCAAGGCCGCCGGGGCGACGATCTTGCGCGGAGGTGCCTACAAACCCCGCACCTCTCCCTACACCAGCCAAGGCATGGGCGAGAAGGGCCTCGATCTGCTCTGCGAGGCACGCGCGGAACTCGGCATGCCCATCATCACCGAGCTCATGGATCCGCGCGACACCCAGACCTTCGTCGACCGCGAGATCGACATCATCCAGATAGGCGCCCGCAATGCCCAGAACTTCCCCCTCCTCAAGGAGGTCGGCAAAACCAACATCCCCGTCCTTCTGAAGCGCGGTATCGCCGGCACCATCGACGAGCTCCTCATGGCCGCCGAGTACATCATGAGCGAGGGAAACGAAGAGGTCATGCTCTGCGAGCGCGGCATCCGCACCTTCGAGACGCGCACGCGCAACACCTTCGATGTGAACGGCATCCCCGTGCTCAAGAACCTCACGCACCTGCCCGTCATCGGCGATCCCAGCCATGCCACGGGCTATACCCGCTACGTGCGCCCCGTTGCCTATGCGGCCACCGCGGCCGGCGTCGACGGCCTCGAGATCGAGGTCCACAACCACCCGAGCGAGGCATGGTCCGACGGCGCCCAAGCGCTCACGCCCGCAATGTTCGAGGAAGCGATGAGGCGCATCGCCCTTATCCGCGAAGCAATCACCGCGGAGGTCTAGATGGCACGCACATTCATCGGAAAACGCATCGGCATCGTCGGTCTCGGCCTGATCGGCGGTTCGTTCGCGCGGGCCTATGCGGCAGCCGGCTGGGAGGTTTTCGCGTGGAACCGCACGCGCTCCACGCTCGAGCTGGCCCAGATCGAGACCATCGAAGGCGAGCTCGGCGATGAGCTGATTCCCACCTGCGAGCTCATCATCCTCGCAGGATACCCTGCGGCGAGCATCGAATGGCTGAGCGAGAAGGCCCCGCTCATCTCCGAGGAGGCCATCGTCATCGACGCCGTGGGCGTTAAGCGCGCCATCGTATCGGAATGCTTCGATATCGCACGGAAGTATCCCTTCACCTTCGTGGGCTGCCACCCTATGGCGGGAACCCAGCACTCCGGCTTCGCACACTCCCGCGCGAACCTGTTCAACAATGCCCCCCTCGTCATCGTGCCGCCCGACCTCGACGATTTCGAGCGGCTCGAGGTGCTCGAGCGCTTGAAGACCTTGCTCGAACCTTGCCATTTCGGCAGCTTCACGCTTGCAAGCGCCGAGGAGCACGATCGCATGATCGCCTACACCTCGCAGCTCGCCCATGTGGTCTCCAACGCCTACGTCAAGAGCCCGACCGCGCAGAACCACAAGGGGTATTCCGCAGGATCCTACAAGGATCTCACGCGCGTCGCGCGCCTCAACGCCACGATGTGGACCGAGCTCTTCCTCGATAACGCCGACTTCCTCTCCGCTGAGATAGGCATGCTCATCGAGAACCTGTCCGCCTACCGGGATGCCCTCGAAGCACGCGATGGCGAGCGTCTCCATGAGCTGCTAGCCGAGGGCGACCGCCTGAAACGGGAGGCTGAGGGTCGATGAGCGCGGAGATTATCCGCATCGCACCGCCATCGGGTGCCTACGACGTAGTCGTCGGCGAGGGGCTCCTCGATGAGCTGGGCGACCTGCTCGCTTCACGCACGTTTTGCAAGGATGCCTTCATCATCGCGGACTCCACCGTCGCTTCCTTGTATCTCGAACGCGCCCGTACGGCGCTCGAAGCCGCTGGCTTCACCGTAGGCAGCGCCGTCTTCCCCGCCGGCGAGACGCACAAGAACCTCCCCACGCTCGGAGAGCTCCTCGAAGATATGGCGAAGGCACGGCTGGACCGTACGGGCACGGTGATCGCGCTCGGCGGCGGCGTCACAGGCGACATGGCCGGCCTTGCCGCTGCGCTCTACATGCGCGGCATCGCCTATGTGCAGGTTCCCACGACGCTCCTTTCCATGGTCGATTCCTCCGTGGGCGGCAAGTGCGCCGTCGACCTCGCCGCAGGGAAGAACCTCGCAGGCGCCTTCCTGCAGCCCAGCCTCGTCGTAGCCGATGTCCGCACCCTCGCGACCCTCGATGACGGGGTGTTCTCCGATGGCTGCGCGGAAGTGATCAAGCATGCGGTGCTCGCAGACCCGAGGCTCTTCGAGAGCCTCTCGAGAGAGGCGCTCTCCAAGGATGATCCGCACGAGCGGCTCATCTCCGTCATAGCGCGCAACATCGACATCAAGCGCAGCTTCGTCGAATCCGACGAGCGCGAGCAGGGACCGCGCAAGCTCCTCAACCTGGGCCATAGCATCGGGCACGCGGTCGAGGCCGCATCGGGGTATACGCTCGGACACGGCCACGCCGTCTCCATCGGGCTCTCCGCGATCACCAAGGCAGCGGAGGGGCTCGGGTGGGCGGAGGCAGGCTCCGCAGCCGCCATCATAGACGCCCTCGATCGCCACCATCTCCCGACATCCAGTCCCTATCCGGTCGATGAGCTCATCGGCTATGCACGCCTCGATAAGAAATGCGATGCCGACGGCATCACGCTCGCCGTACCCGAAGGCATCGGACACGCTTCTTTGAGGCATGTGGGCTTTGAGGAATTCGCGCGCATCATCGCGCTCGGAACAGGTGCGTCATGATCGCACGTATCGAACCAGGAGTCCTCAGCGGGACCATTCCCGCCATCCCCTCCAAATCGGAGGCGCACCGTGCGCTCATCTGCGCGGCGCTCTCGGATACGCCTACGCGCATTGTCTGCCGGGCATCATCCGAGGACATCGAGGCGACGCTGGCCTGCCTCGATGCGCTGGGCGCCCGCATCGAGATCGAGGGCGGCGTCTATACGGTCACCCCCATGGGACGCGCTGCCAGGGCCGCCAAGCCCCTCGATTGCCGTGAGTCCGGATCGACCCTGCGCTTCCTCCTGCCGGTGGCCGCAGCACGCGGCGGCGCACGCTTCGAGGGAGCTCCGCGCCTCTCCAAGCGCCCCCTCCTGCCGCTCATCCGCGCCCTGAGGGAGCATGGCGTTACGGTCGACACCGACGGCGAGCTGCCCCTCACGGTATCCGGACAGCTCTCTGCAGGGGTCTTCGCACTTCCCGGCAACATCTCGTCCCAGTACATCACGGGGCTGCTCCTTGCGGCACCGCTTCTCGACGGAACGACGACGATCCGCGTCGCTGAGCCCATCGAGTCGAAGCCCTATATTGCGCTCACCATCGACGTGCTCCACGTATTCGGCGTCGACGCCGAGATCGTCCACGAGGATGGCTGCACCTGCTATACGATGCGTGCCCGCGCAGCGTATAGCAGCCCCGGCAGCTTCAAGGTGGGCGGCGATTGGTCGAACGCGGCGTTCTGGCTCGCTGCAGGTGCGCTCTCGGAAACCGGCGTCTGCGTGGAGGGGCTCTCGCTCTCATCGAAGCAGGCGGACCGCTCTATCCTGGGAGCCCTATCGCTCTTCGGCGTCCGTGTGGTGCGCACGGCGCACAGCGCCGCCGCCGTGCCCGATGAGCTGCGCGGAGCGCGTATCGACGTCTCGAGCTGCCCCGACCTCGTCCCCGCCATCGCACCCCTCGCCGCGCTTGCCGAGGGGAGGACCGTTATCACGGGAGCAGGGCGCCTGCGCCTCAAGGAATCCGATCGTCTGGCAAGCATCTCGAACGCCCTGAACAGGATTGGAGCACACGTGGATGTCATCGACGATGCGCTCGTCTTCGAAGGCGTGGGCCAGCTCCATGGCGGAGAGATCGACGCTGCGGCCGATCACCGTATCGCCATGATGGCGGCCATCGCCGCAACGCGCGCAGACGGACCCGTGCTGATACACGGCGCGCAGTGCACGGCCAAATCCTATCCGGACTTCTTCGAAGACTTCGCCGCGCTCGGCGGCCGCATGGAATGGAGGGTATGATATGGGCTCTGCGTTCGGGAACAAGCTGCGCGTGACGCTCTTCGGCCAGTCCCACGGGGCGGCGATCGGGGCTCTGGTGGAAGGGCTCCCCGTGGGGTTCACGCCCGACATGGATGTTCTCAGGGCATTTGTGGAGCGCAGGTCCCCGGGTAGATTTCCCTGGGATACCCGCCGACGGGAAGAGGATGCGATCCGCATCGTCTCCGGTTTGAACACGGCAGGCGCCACCTGCGGGGCGCCGCTGTGCATCCTCATCGAGAACAACGATACCCGTTCCCAAGACTACGAGAACCTGCGCTACGTACCCCGCCCCGGCCACGCCGACTTCCCCGCATGGGTCAAATGGGGAGGCCGCAACGACATCTTCGGCGGCGGGCACTTCTCGGCGCGCATCATGGCGCCGCTCACGGCGGCAGGCGGCATCGCGCTCCAGATACTCGTGAAGGCGGGCATACGTGTTGCAGCCCATATCCTCGAGATCGATGGGGTGCAGGATGCGGCTTTCACGACATCCGATTCCTCGCGCGAAGGGCTTGCTGCCCTGCAGGCCGAGGTGGATACGTTGTCCGATGGGCGCGATTTCCCCGTCATCGATACGGCGCAGGGCGAGATCATGAAGGAGCGCATCCTCGCTGCAAAGGCCAACCTCGACAGCGTGGGCGGCATCTGCGAGTGCGCTATCACGGGTCTTCCCGTAGGTGCGGGCTCTCCCCTCTTCGATGGCCTCGAGTCGCAGCTCGCACATGCGCTGTTCGGGATCCCCGCGACCAAGGGTCTCGAGTTCGGCGCAGGATTCGCTGCGGCACGCCTTAAGGGAAGCGAGAACAACGATCCCTACGTGATGCGCGATGGCCGGGTGGCGACGGTGACCAACCATGCCGGCGGCATCCTCGGCGGCCTGTCCACGGGTGCCCCGCTGCGCTTCTCGCTTGCCTTCAAACCCATTTCGAGCATCCCCCGCGAGCAGGACTCCGTCGATCTCGTCTCGGGCGAGGCGGCGAAGCTTGCGGTTCGCGGACGGCATGACGTATGCGCTGCGGTCCGCGCGGTTCCCATCATCGAGGCTGTGAGCGCGCTCGTCATCCTCGACGCGCTGCTCCAAGACGATCTGATAGAGGTGGACTATGGAAGAGCTTGATGCCCTCAGAACCCAGATAGACGATATCGACGCGAGGATCTTCGAGCTCTTCTCGCTGCGTGCCGATATCTCGGATAAGATCGGCGAGGTGAAGCGCGCGGATGGTCGGCGCATCCTCGATCCCATCCGCGAGCGTGCCAAGATCCTCGAGGCGCAGGCACGCGTGCCCGATGACCTCAAGACCCAGGGCCAGATCCTGATGGAGCTCCTCATGGAATCCTCCAAGAAGCGCCAAGCAGCACGTGAGACGGTGCTCCCGAAGATGTATGCAGACATCAAGGCTGCCCGCGATGATGCGCCGGCGTATTTTCCCGACGATGCATTCGTCGCCTGCCAGGGCATCGAGGGAGCCAACTCGCAGGCTGCGGCAGAGCGCTTCTTCAGGCGCCCGCAGATCAGCTTCATGTCGACCTTCGAAGCCGTGTTCAGGGCGGTCGAGCAGGGTTTCTGCAACGTGGGTGTGCTGCCGATCGAGAATTCTGCGGCCGGTTCCGTGAACAAGGTCTTCGACCTCATGATGGAGCATGATTTCCACATCATCCGCACCACCCGCATCAAGATCGACCACAATCTCATGGCACTCCCCGGGTCGACGCTTGACGGCATCACCGACGTCTACAGCCATGAGCAGGCGATCTCGCAGTGCTCCGCCTTCTTCGAGGAGCATCCCGGCATCAATGCGCATATCTGCGAGAACACGGCTGCCGCAGCCCGCATCGTAGCAGAATCCGGGCGCGATGACCTTGCGGCGCTCGCTTCCCGCCCCTGCGCAGAGCTCTACGGCCTCGATATCATCCTGCCCTCCGTGCAGGACCGGGACGACAACTACACGCGCTTCGCCTGCATCGCCAAGGATCTCGCCATCTACCCCGGTGCCGATAGGACCTCGCTCATGCTGGTCCTCGCCCACGAGCCTGGCTCCCTCTACAAGGTCCTCGCCAAGTTCTACGCGCTCGACATCAACATCCTGAAGCTCGAGAGCCGCCCCATCCCAGGGCGCGACTTCGAGTTCATGTTCTATTTCGATCTCGAATGCCCCGTGCACGCACCCGCCTTCGACACGCTCATGCAGACGATCGGCTCGGTCGTGCAGGAGATCCGCTACCTCGGCTCCTACAGCGAGATCGTCTAGGAGAGCCCATGGCACGCTATGGGCTTCTCGGAGAGCACCTCGGGCACAGCTATTCGCCCCAGATCCATGCGCTGCTGGGATCGGCCCCCTATGAGCTCTTCGAGGTGGCGCCCGATGAGGTGGAGGCCTTCATCCGGGGTGGCGGCTGGGACGGCATCAACGTCACGGTACCCTACAAGAAGCGCGCTGCCGAGCTCGCCGATATCAGAAGCGGGCGCGTGGAGGCCCTCGGAGCTGCGAACACCCTCGTACGCAAAGATGATGGGGAGATCTTCGCCGACAATACCGATGTCCTCGGATTCATGGCCCTGCTCGAGGACTTCTCACGCGAGAAGCTCGGACGGGCAGCGAGCGCCGCATTTGCGGGCAAGAAGGTGCTCGTCCTCGGGACGGGCGGGGCGGCCCGGGCCGTATCATACGTCCTCGAGGACATCATGGACGCGCATCCGCTGCTCGTCTCGCGTACGGGCGAGGTTAATTACGGGACTATCTGCGAGCGCGCTGCCGACGCCTCCCTCATCGTCAACGCGACGCCCGTGGGCATGTACCCGGACTGCCCCGCAAGCCCGCTTCGTCCCGGTACGATCGACTGCTTCCCAGGCCTTCTGGGTGTTGTCGATATCATCTACAATCCCCGCATCACCGGCCTCTGCCTCGAAGCGGATGCGCGGGGCATCCCCTGGGCGACGGGGCTTCCCATGCTCGTGTGGCAGGCGTTTCATGCAAGCGAGCTCTTCCTCGATCGAAAGCTCGACAAAGCCCTCGCCGCCGCGATCATTGCGGAGATCGATAAGCGTAACACCAACATCGCCCTCATCGGCATGCCCGGAAGCGGCAAGACCTCTGCGGGAAGATGCCTCGCGCGCATGACCTCCCGCACCTTCGTCGACCTCGACGATGCTTTCACGGCATGCATCGGCAGCACGCCGGAAGAGGTCATAAAAGGCCGGGGCGAAGCAGCGTTCAGGGAGCTCGAGACAGAGCTATGCAGAGAGTATGCGGGGAAATCGGGCCTCGTCATCGCAACGGGCGGCGGCATCGTCACGCGTGAGCGCAACTACCCGCTCCTCCATCAGAACTCGGTCATCGTGTTTCTCGATCGGCCCCTTGAAGAGCTCTCCTCCGCAGGGCGCCCCCTCTCGCAGACACGGGGCATCGGTGCGCTCGCACAAGACCGCCTGCCCCGCTATCGCTCATGGGCGGATATCACGTTCAGCTGCACGGGTTCTGCGCAAGGTGACGCCGAGGCTATAAGGGAGCTTCTCGGCCTTTAGGGCGGTTGCCACGAAATTACCCCAGAAAATGATCAACCTGGTTCGTCTGGATATGCGTTTCAAGACAAAAATCAGCGCTCTTCTGTCTGAAAACGCATACCCGGATGAGACGGGACGCTGCAGACGATACGGCTGCTGCGGGATGCAGGGGAAATTGCGGAGAACGGCCGATAAACCTATCAAAAACAATACGTGCCCGCTCGGCAGATTCCCTCCTGCGAGAACCTAAGGGAAGACGTAGGCTTGTGAGGGAACTACGCACACCACAGAAAGGTGCCTCGATGAGCAACCGCGAGATTGCAGAAGCGATCCTGTCCGCTCTGGGCGGACGCTCCAATATCCGCGCCTGCGGGATCTGCGCCACGCGCCTGAGGATCATCGTCCGGGATATGTCGCCGGTCGAGCTCGATACGCTCGCCGACATCCGCGGCATACTCGGCATCTTCAAGAAAGGTCGCTGCGGGTTCGAACTGGTCTTGGGTCCGCGCTTGGTGGCCGGCGTATCGGAAGCTTTCTTCGAACTCACCGGAATCCGATCCTCTATGGAGGAGCTTTCCCAGTTCAACATCCCCGCTGCTCAGGAGAGTCTCAGCATCCGCATCAATACCGCCAAAGCAGCCGAAGAGGAGATCCCGCTCAGCGATGGGTTTGAAGAGGATGAAGGAGACGAACTCGAGGAACTCCTGCGCGCTGTGGAGGGCAAGGATTCCCCAGCAACGTCGCTTCTCGTCATCAACGGCCCGAACATCAACATGCTCGGCATCCGCGAGCCCGACCTCTATGGCAGCGAATCATATCAGAAGCTCCTGGAGCTCTGCGAGGAGGCTGCACAGGATGCCGGGTTCGATTCATGCGTCTGCATGCAATCCAACCATGAAGGCGACCTCATCGACTGCATCCAGCAGGCCTATGGCATCCATGATGCCATCGTGATCAACCCGGCTGCATACACCCACACCTCGGTCGCCCTGCTCGATGCCCTCAAGGCGGTGCGGATCCCCGCAGTCGAGGTCCATATCTCGGATGTGGGTACGCGCGAGAAGTTCCGTCAGGTGTCGTACGTGCGCGAAGCCTGCATAGCCACGATCTCGGGACACGGCGTCGAGGGGTACAGGGAGGCTATCGAGCTGCTCGCCGACCATCTGGGCATCTAGGGCGGCATGCAAGAGGTTCTCTGTGCCTAAGGACGTGTCAGCCCGCTCCCGATACTGCGGTGTTCGCGATTACCGCAGTTCCTGATCTTGTCGGCGGGAATCGGCATGCCTCCTACCAGCGCGTTTACGATTACCGCAGTTTTTTCTCGCCTTGGAAAGTGCGGTATTCGCGATCACCGCACTTTACGGAGACCGTGTCCAGCCTCGCACAGCCGCAGCGCCACAAGCCCGTATCGCTCACGATCATATCCACGGGGACGTCGGTCGCCGCAGTGGGCAGCGGGTTCGAGCTTAATTGCATGGTATGGGCGAGCGCGATCTTATCGCCCGGATAGAACGCGAGGAAGCGATCGTAATATCCCCCACCGTACCCAACACGGTGACCGTCGCCGTCGAACACGAGGCCGGGAACCAGGCAAATAGAGCCGAGCATCTCGGTGAGCTTGACGGCGGGTGCGGTGGACGGCGGTTCGGGGATGGAATGGATGCCGGGCACAAGCTCATCGAGCGACTCGATGTAGTGGAAGGACAGGGAGCGCGCTGCGGGGTCGCACAGGGGCACCGCAACCTTCTTACCCTGCGCGAGGGCATCCTCTATGATGGAGCGCGTGTCGATCTCATCGCGATATGAGACGAAGCTCAGGACGAGGTGCGCATTTTTCCACAAGTCAAGCTCCTCGAGGCGTTTGCGGATTGCCGCATCCGCCTTATCCTTCGTGCGCACGGGGACATTCTTTCGCATGATAAGGTAAAGACTGCGAATCGAGGTCTTCGATGCATCCTGACCGTAGGAGCTTGACATGGTATCCTCCTTAAACCGTATCTACTGTAACGCATCGTGGAGCCCAAATGGACGGAGTGGAAAAAACGTATTTCTTACGCATGGACGGCATCGATATCGAGGTGACACGCAAGGATATCAAGTCATTGCGCATGAGGCTCGCGGCCGACGGCACGATCAAGCTGTCTGCGCCGCTCGGTGCGCCCGCATCCCATATCGAGGCGTTCGTCGCCCAGAACAAAGCGTGGATTCTTCGAGTGCAGAGGAAGGCGGCTGCATTGTACGCGGCCGCTCATGTGCACGATGGCGGGCGCTTCATGCTATGGGGAAACCCCTATACCATCCGCATCGAGAAGACCGCGAAGCGCGCGAGCGCACCATACGTGTCGGACGACAAGCTCATCGTGCCCCTCTTGTACGAATGCGGCACCGAGGAAGAGCTCCGGAAGGCATGCACCGCCTTTCTCGCGTCCGAGGTCAAGCGCGCACTTGACGAGGACGCCATAGCCCGTATGGAGACCCTGACGAGAACCTCTGCATCGGCTTGGCGCGTGCGCTCCATGAGCTCGCGCTGGGGATCGTGCCAAGTGGCGAAACGCTCGATCACCATCAACGCTCAGCTCGCCCACTACGACAGGCGCTGTCTCGACTATGTGGCCTGCCATGAGCTCTGCCATCTGCACGAGCCCACGCACAATGCCCGCTTCCACGCGCTCATGGACCGCTTCTATCCGGATTGGAAGAACGTGAGAAAGCTCCTCAAAGCTTCCGCTTTTGTCTGAGTTCGTATTCGAGTAGGATGGTAGGGCCGAACATCCACGGTTTGGAGTGAACATGCCTAACGAGGGAAGCTACGAAGCCGCGCTCAAGCGCAGCAACGAGATCCACGCCGATCTGCCGGTCCATCCTGAGAAGTACACCATGCTCACGGGCGACCGCCCCACCGGGCGCCTGCACCTCGGCCATTACTTCGGCACGCTCGTCGACCGCGTGCGCATGCAGGATATGGGCATCAAGACGAACGTCATCATCGCCGATTACCAGGTCATCACCGACCGTGATACCACCGAGCACATCGCCGATAATGTCTACAACATGGTCATCGACTACCTCGCCTGCGGCCTCGACCCCGCCAAGACGATGATCTTCACGCACTCCGCCGTCCCCGCGCTGAACCAGCTCATGCTCCCGTTCCTCTCGCTCGTCTCCGAGGCGGAGCTCCAGCGCAACCCCACGGTCAAGGCCGAGCAGGAGGCGTCGGGGCACGCGCTCACGGGCCTGCTCCTCACCTACCCGGTCCATCAGGCCTGCGACATCCTCTTCTGCAAGGGCAACATCGTCCCCGTAGGCCGCGATCAGCTGCCCCATATCGAGCAGACCCGCCTGATCGCACGCCGCTTCAACGAGCGCTACGACCGCGTATTCCCCGAGGTTGCCGGCCTCCTCACCTCGACGCCGCTCCTCCCGGGCCTCGATGGCCGCAAGATGAGCAAGTCATACGGCAATTCCATCGACATCTCCATGAGTGCCGAGGAGACGGCCAAGCTCATCAAGAAGAGCAAGACCGATTCCGAGCGTATGATCACCTTCGACCCAGAGGCGCGTCCCGGCGTCTCGGCACTGCTCACCACCGCCGGTATCTGCGCCGGCCGCGATCCCGAGGAGATTGCGGATGAGATCGGCGATGCGGGCGCCGGTGCGCTCAAACGTTATGTGACCGATGCGGTGAATGGCTACTTCGAGCCCATCCGCGCGCGCCGCGCGGAGCTCGAGAGGGACAGGGGCTACATCAGGGATGTTCTCGCCGACGGCAACCGCCGTGCCAACGAGATCGCTGATGCAACGCTTGCTGAGGTGCGTGCGGCCATGGGCATGGTGTACTAGCAGACAGGACTGGCACGGGAATTGCCCGGATCTGCCACGAAGGGCACTTATTCCGCAGTTTTTCGGTGCAAAAACGCCATCGGGCAGAGACCTGATCCGCGTTTGCCCAGCTCAGCAGAGGCCGTGTATCGTCCCGATGGGCAAACCACACCCAAATCTTGCGGAATAAGTGCCCTTCGTGGCAGATCCGGGCAATTCCCGTGCCAGTCCATGCCGGCGGACTTTCGTCTGAGGCTGCTCCGCAGCGCTCGGCCCGCCCGCCTGTTCACACCTGTCCTTCGCGCCACATCGTATGATGGCCGAATTCTCGGGCTGGCTGTGGCAGATCGTCCCGGCCGTGCCCGTGGCGAGCAGCGTACCGTCCACCTCGAGCGGCTTGTCGAGACGAAAGGCAAATCCGTTGGCACCGTAGCTCTCGATGTCTGATCCGAGCGGCATACGCGAGCATAGATCCTCTGCCGCGGTGCTTTCGTTGCAAGCGAATCGGTATACGAATCCATCGGGAGAGAAGATGATCCTGCGCGGCTCCAAGCTATGCTCGCCTCCGGTCTCGGGTACGAGTACCCGAAGTGCGCTCGCTACCGCGTCGAACCCCTCGAGTTCTCTATTCGAAAGATCCTGCGTGGAATTGACCGTGAAAGACGCATCGAGGTCGAGTGCGCCCTTCTCATCGAGAATCATGCAGGCAATGCTCAAGGTCGGTGCATCCAAGACTTCGAAGGGACTCGGCCCACGCCGGGAGGCCCTAGGCAGGCCGTACTCGTTCGAAAGATGTGCGAATTCCTCGAATACCGGCTCATCGATCTGGTAGGTATCG
The DNA here is from genome assembly GCA_029546925.1 of Actinomycetes bacterium. GTDB lineage: Bacteria > Actinomycetota > Coriobacteriia > Coriobacteriales > Atopobiaceae > RUG721. The sequence continues at coordinate 4,632 of JAKPQM010000081.1, read as the reverse complement.
ATGAGCTCGCGGGAGTCCCACCGCTCCCTTGACCTGCACTCAAGCGTTATCGAGCCGTCCGTCCTCCTGACGCTCCAGCTTTATGGACGATCCGCCGCCTTCCATGCCCCCTCCGGACGCATAACGCACCGAGGAGATGCGGGATGCTTCAAGCTGCTCGGATCCGCAGCCGAAAAGACCGAACAGCGCCATAAGACCCGCCCCCAACCCCATCGACGCGAAGGCACGGCGTGACAGCATGGTGTGGCTTAGCCCAGCGTGGCGAGCATGACGGCCTTGATGGTGTGCATACGGTTCTCCGCCTCGTCGAAGACACGGCTCTGCGGCCCCTCGAAGACCTCGTTGGCAACCTCCATCTCGGGCAGACCGAACTTCCTCGCGATGTCGGCCCCGATGGTCGTCTTGGTGTCGTGGAAGCTGGGCAGGCAGTGCATGAAGATGGCGGTGGGCTTGGCAAGACCCATCACGCGCGCATTCACCTGGTACGGTGAGAGAAGCTCGATGCGCTTCTCCCAGATATCATCAGGCTCGCCCATCGAGACCCAGATGTCGGTATAGATCACGTCGGCGCCGCTCGCGCCCTCGGCTACATCCTCGGTCAGGATGATGGAAGAGCCGTTCTTCTCCGCAAGGGCACGGCAGGTCTCGACGAGCGACGATTCGGGCATCTGCTCGGCAGGGCCGCATGCGCAGAAATCGATGCCGAGCTTGGAGCAGATGACCATGAGCGAGTTGGCGACATTGTTGCGCGCGTCGCCCATGAAGGTGAGCTTGCGACCCGAAAGATCCTGACCGAACTCCTCACGTACGGTGAGGACATCAGCGAGCATCTGCGTGGGATGGAACTCGGTGGTGAGGCCGTTCCACACGGGCACGCCCGCATATGCAGCAAGGGTCTCAACGATCTCCTGCGCGAAGCCGCGGTACTCGATGCCATCGTACATGCGCCCCAGCACACGAGCGGTATCCTCGATCGATTCCTTCTTGCCCATCTGCGAGCTGCCGGGATCGAGGTAGGTCACGCCCATGCCCAGATCGCGGCCGGCGACCTCGAAAGCGCAGCGCGTGCGCGTCGAGGTCTTCTCGAAGAGCAGGACGATATTCTTGCCCTCGAGATGGCGATGCGGGACGTGCGCGTGCTTCTCGGCCTTGAGCTGCGCCGAAAGATCGAGCAGGTATTCGATCTCCTCGCGCGAGTAGTCGAGGAGCTTCAGGAAGTTTCGTCCGGAAAGTGAGACGGCCATGGAACCAGTCCTTTCTAATCAAGCGCGCTGTCGCGCCAAAATGCCATGCTCATGCAGTGCGGGCCGCCACGGCCGCGCGAGAGCTCCGCAGAGGGGATCTCGAGCAGGGAGAGGCCGGCTTTATAGAGGATCTCGTTGGTCACGCGGTTGCGCTGGTAGACGAAGATGGTGCCGGGGCGCACGGCCAGCGTGTTGGCCCCGTCGTTCCACTGCTCGCGGTCGGCGTTGATGGGATCGTCGCCGCCGCACTTGATAAGGCGGACGGCATCGAGACCGAGCCCGCGGGCGAGGATGGCATCGAGCGAATCTTCGAGATGGGAGATCGCGAGCGTGCCCTTCGCGCCGCGTCGGACCTCGTAGACCTCGAGCGTGCCGAGGATGCCGGGGTGGACGGTGAAGATATCGCGGTCGGCCTGGGTGAAGACCGTGTCGAGGTGCATGAAGGCGCGCTTGTGGGGCAGCATGAACGCGAGGATGCGCTTGAAGCCCTGCGCATCGTCCGAGAGCAGCAGGCGCTTGGCAAGCTTGTCGATCGCAGCCGCCTGGGTGCGCTCCGAGATGCCGATGGCGAGCGTGTCTTTGGAGAGCACCAGTATGTCGCCGCCCTCGATCGAGGCACCATTCCTGCTCTCGTAGAACCGTGCGGCATCCTTATAGGCAGGATGGCTCGCGAAGATGGTGTCGCCGAAGAGCGACTCGCGGCGGCGCGTCTTGGTGCGCATGCTGTTGAGCGAGACGCCGTGGCCGATAATGGAGAAGGTGTCGCGCGTGAAATAGAGGTTGGGGATGGGATCGACCACGATGCCGCTTCTCCTGCAATGATCGATCGAAGCCGCATCGGCAAGCGAGCGCGAATCGATGGCATCGAGGTCGATATCGTGGAGACGTATGCCCGCGATGCACCTCTCCACCAACGTTCTCGTATCGGCGATTGAGTGGAGATGGGCGGAGGCGAGCTCCTTGATGCTCTCGCCGAAGACATCGCTCTCATCGAGGTAGCGCTGGATGAAGGCCGTCTTGGCATCCGCATCCGCCTCGAGGGCCTCCACCACCAGATCGATGAGGTAGCAGACCTCGACTCCCTCGCCCGCGAGCATCTGGGTGAAGGCGTCATGCTCGTCCTGGGCCACTTCGAGATAGGGAATATCGTCGAAGAGCAGGCGCTCGAGATTATGGGGCGAGAGGGAGAGGAGCTCTTCTCCGGGACGATGGACGAGCACCGTACGCAAGGGATCGATCTCCGAGAATACGTTGAACGCGAAGGACATGCACCCTCCCAACTGGTTTGCACAGACAGTAAAACAATAACGCAGTGCGCTGCGAATGTCATACGGCGATATAATGCAGCTGCGAGGAGAGCTATGGAAAACCACACACCTGCGTACGAGGTCACAATAGAGCGCTTGAGCTACGGAGCGGACAGCATCGCGCATCTGGACGATGGCAAGACCGTATTCGTCCAAGGCGGCGTTCCGGGCGATACCGTGCGCATCTCGATCGCCGAGGAGCGCGGGCGCTTCTCGCGCGGCCGCATCGAGGAGGTGCTCGAGCCATCAGCGCTGCGCGTCCAACCCCATTGCGCATATGCCGGCATCTGCGGCGGCTGCCCGTGGGCGAGCGTGGCGCACGATTACCAGCTCAAGGTCAAGCGACAGCTCGTCATCGACGCCCTGACGCGCATCGGGCACATGAGCGAGGAGCGCGCCCAGGCGCTCGTCTCCCCCACCGTCGATGTGGGACCCGCGGTGAGCTACCGCAACAAGATAGAGCTCGCCGTTGCCCGGCAAGGCGGCAGAACCGTTGTCGGCATGCACGCCTCCTCCGCAGGCATCGTCAAGGTCGATTCCTGCCCGCTGTTCGACGCGCCGTCGAAGAAGGCCGTGCGCGCCCTCTCGGGAGCGCTGGGATACCTCTTGGGCTCACAGGACCTGCACGTAGAGCGCGTGGGCATCAGGGCCTCCAAACGCACGGGCGATACCGAGATCGCGCTCTGGACCGAGGCGGGTCCCTTCCCGCGCGCGCGCGTTGCCAAGGTCATCGGCGACGCCCTTCCCGCAAGCTCGCTCGTACGCGTCATGGGCAAGGGATCCAAGGCCGCACGCAGGATCGCCGGCGTGGAGCGTCTCTCGGGAAAGGGCCATTGGACCGAGCGCATCCTCGATGAGACCATGCACATCTCGGCACCTTCGTTCTTCCAAGTCAACACCCGTGGTGCCGAGAAGCTCGTGGGATGCGTGCTCTCGGGCCTTGCCGTAACGGAAGATGACGAGGCCATGGATCTCTACTGCGGGGCGGGCACCTTCACGCTGCCGCTCGCCCGTCGCGCGGGCTTCGTCTCGGCCGTGGAATCCTACGGTCCCGCCGTGCGCGACCTGCGGCGCAATCTCGAGCAGGCGGGTATTGACAACGTGGACGCCATCGGCGGCGATGCGGGCCTTGAGTTCCCCGATACCGACGCAGACGTGATCGTGGTCGATCCCCCGCGCGCCGGGCTCGACGAGTCCGTCATCGAGAAGCTCTCGGCGCAACCCGCCCGCGCTATCGCCTACGTGAGCTGCGACCCCGCGACACTTGCCCGCGATCTCGCCCGCTTCGAGGAGCGGGGCGCCTTCTCCCCCGCCTCCATCGTGCCGCACGATCTCTTCCCGCAGACCTTCCATGTGGAGTGCGTGGCGCTGATGGCACGCGCCGGAGCGTGACCACAGGATTATTGTCAACGCGATAAATCCAATTTTTCCTTTCGGGTTGATGTGGTCGGGAAGGTAGTACGTGAATGAGAAAAGAATGGATAACATCAGGAGTAGACATTGCCCTGCCGACATTGCTGTTCTATGTCTGCTACAAGGCATTGGGCATTGTTCCCGCAGCATTTATCTCGGTGGAATCATGCGAGTTTCCATAGGAAAAGAGAATCTGCACATGTTTGTTTTTGACTATGTGCAGATCCCTTTCGCTTATCTGCATATAAATTGATATAGTTATATGCAGATAGGAGGACGGCATAATGAGGAGATTCGATTATTCCTTCCTTGACAACGGGTTGCTGCCCGCAAAGCTCGTGAACCTTACGGCAAGCATTGCTGCCCTGAAAACAATGGCGGGTATCCGCAAAGAGGAGCATATCCGCGTCTTCACAGAATTGGAGGCTGTTGCCAAGGTACAGTCCGTTAAGAGCTCCAATGCCATCGAGGGGATTGTGACCAGCGATGAGCGTATCGCGGCTATCGTCAATCAGAACAGCGCGCCGCTGAACCACAACGAAGCGGAGATCGCAGGATACAGGGACGCTTTAAATGAGATTCATCTAGGATACAAGCGTATCGATTTCCGACAGCATGACATCCTGCGACTACATGAGATGTTGCTGTCCATCGCCGGATATGAGTAC
>JAKPQM010000032.1 GCA_029546925.1 Actinomycetes bacterium | reverse complement strand
AAGGTCGATGTCGTAATAGACAGGCAGGTCGTCGAAGCCGTTTTCGGAGAGCCATGCCACAACGTTCTCGGTGATCTCTCGCGTGCCATCTGTAACGTCGACAAATGCGAAGGAGACGCGATCCGCATACACGCGATGGATCTCTTGGAAGTCGGGGAGCTCTTGGACGCAGTAGGGACACCACGTCGCCCAGAAATTGATGACGAGGGGCTTGCCGTCTGCGATCTCGGACAGCGCGATCATATCGCCCTGCTCGGTATAGATGCGGGCATCGTAGTCGGCGAGCATGATGGGATCCTCGTCGGATGATTGCTCGGAATCGTCTGCCTGTCCGGACTGCTCAGGCTGTTCGAGCTGTTCAGAATCCTTGCTGGGTTCCTCATGCTGCGAGCCGAGAAGTGCGTAGCCGGCAAAACCCAGCGCGAGCACCACCACGAGTGCGATCAGGGCTGCCAAGGGACCGATCTTACGCATCGCTTCCTCTCTTTCAGAGTACATCGGCAGAAATCCCATACCGCCGCTATCCTACGTATGCCCAATTGCGTCGGGATGACGCGCGGCGGCACGGCTTATGCAGAAGCTACACATCCTCATGATGCCTTGGTCGCTGAGCGACCTGAAACATCCCTTGGTGGCGGATCAGTGCCTTCGCGGTCCTTCTCTGTGAGAAAATGGTACCGATTACCGTGGCACGCGAAGGAGGATCGCATGGAACTCGGTGTTGTGGGAACAGGACTTATGGTGGACATGATCTTGCCGCACATGGCGGGTTGGGGCGTGGACGTGCGTGCGCTCTGCGGATCGCCGCGCAGTGCCGAGAAGGTCCAGGCAACGGCAGATGAGTTCGATATCGAACGGCGCTACACCGACTATCGCGAGCTCGTACGCGATCCCAAGATCGACACGGTCTACGTTGCGGTACCCAACAACCTCCACAGAGAGGTCGTGCTCGCTGCGCTCGAAGCCGGCAAGCACGTTGTATGCGAGAAGCCTCTGGCGAGCAACGCGCGCGAAGCCCAAGAGCTGGCCGATCGTGCAGATGATTTGGGTCTGTTCCTCTGGGAGGCCGCAACGACCACGCGCCAGCCCAACTTCCTGCTCGTGCGCGACGAGTTGCTCGGCCGCATCAGCGATATCAAGATCGCCATCGTCAATTTCAGCCAATACTCGAGCCGCTACGACCGTTTCAAAGCAGGCGACATCGCACCTGCATTCGATCCCGCCAAATCGGGCGGCGCGCTCATGGACCTGGGCATATACTGCATTTCCTACGTCATCGGTCTCTTCGGCGAACCCGCTGCGGTACGCTACCGCGCCAACGTGGAGCGCGGCATCGATACGAGCGGCATCGTGGACCTCGACTACGACGGCTTCAAGGTGGTCTGCATCTGCGCCAAAGACTGCGGAGCACCATGCGGCATCCAGATCCAGGGCACGCGCGGCTATATCATGAGCACATCGGCGCCCAGCATATGCGGAGCCGTGACGCTGCACGAAAACGACGGCAGCGAGCAGAGCTTCGACCGCTCATGCAAGACTTGGTGGGAAGCCGAGTTCCGCACATTCATGCGTCAGCTGGACGAAGGCGACCTCGCGGGCTGCCGTGCCCAGATGGAGACGAGCCTCGCCGTAGCCCGCACCCTGAACGCAGCGCGCCTCTCCGCAGGCGTGGTCTTCCCTGCCGATAAGGTGTAGGACGGGCGAGTCACCTCCATGAACCGGCTCGCCCTCCATCTTGTTGATCGAGAGTGCGGACAGCCCGAGACGACGCGACATAAGGCGCCGCATTGCACCGTTGCGCGAGGTAATGTCCTATAAGTAGATTGAAAGATGCAGACGTATCCCAGGCAAGCAGATAGTGACACATGGCGCAGATAGATGTGCGCCCCCCTCGCCTACTTGGTAATAATCACCTGCTTGGCATCGATCTTGCCACCATAATCAGCAGGCATCTCGTTGGTTATAAAGGCATCGAATTCATTGAATCTCGCATACTGAAAGCGAGACGGGAGCGCGAACTTGGATGAATCGGCAAGAAGTACGTTGGTTTTGCTTCTCCGCATCACTGCGGCATTAAGCGCGATCGCGTCTTTGGTCTGCGTCCCCGGACCGTCGAGATCTTTGAATCCGTCGGTACCGAAAAAGGACACGGAGAACACGAACTTCTCGATCATCGCTATGGGGAAATGTCCTCCCACACGACGGCCCGTGTTGCTGTACTCGCCCCCCAAGAAGAAGATATCGCCATCGAGACCGCTCGCAGTAAGCAGTAGATCAATGCTGTTGGTGACAACGATAAGGTTCTTGCGAACACGTATGAGACGCGCCAAGGGCAGCGATGTTGAGCTCGGATCGAAAAAGACGACATCATCATTCTTGATGAAATTCAATGCTTCGTAGCAAATCTTGGTCTTAATCTCGGTCTTCTCACGGACGCGGATGGTCATGGGTACATCGATATTGGAATCACGCAGAATCGCACCGCCATGTGTGCGGTAGAGGAACCCACGGTCTTCAAGATACGTGAGATCCTTGCGCATGGTTTCAGGTGTGACGCCAAACTCGCGCGCCAGTTCGGAAACTTGCGCGCGAGTTTTGAGAGACATGTATTGCTTGATCTTCTCGAGACGTGCCTCGATGTTGCGTTCCATGCAAACCTGCCTGCGATAGAGGGCCGGATGTCTGCCCCTCTAATTTACTCAGCTATCGCCTCGAAAACAAGTCTCACCATATAGGCGCCGCCATCCATGTGGCCTATGGTCTTCTCTGCATGGTATGCGGCGCGGCCATGTACAGCTTGCATTGCAACAGTCGAATCTGCACCTGTTTTTGCAGCCTCCGCAGCCTTGGCGAATCCCTCCTCGAGACTCATACCTTCAGCTACCGCAGTAGCAAGGGCGGCGCATGCAGGGTCAAAAGCGTCGAGCATGGTTTTCTCTCCACACTTGCTCTCAGCCTTAGCCATGACGTTAAGCTTACCTGCCTCAAGTGCCTCGGAGAAATCGGCGAGATCAGCATTCTCCTTGCCCTTGAGCGACTTTGCAACTCCCATAAGCACGAAAGCAAGGATGGTCCCCAACGAAGACGGGGCGGCTTCGTTAAACACCTTAGATGCCTTTTGAAAGTAGCGCCCGAAGTCAGACTCATCCGTAGCGCGTGCATACTCAGCGAGGGCTGCGTAGCCCGCTGCCATGGAAACGCCCAGATCTCCATCGCCAAATGCGGCATCAAGCTCGACAAGCTTGTCTTTGCCCTCGACTATCTTGTCCGCAATCCGTTCGAACACAGGGAGTAATTCCTGGGTCTTCATGCTCGCCCCTACATGTTATCGGTTGTATAGAATGGGCTTTTTGCCGGAGCCTTGAGGAGCTTTTCAAGCTCCTCATCAAGCTTCATAATGCTGATCGAGAGGCCGCTCATCTCCATGGAGGTGGCGAATTCGCCGATATGTGGCATGACGATCTCTACATCCAACTCGCCAAGAAGCATCGCGACCTTGCGGTACACGATGTACTGCTCGTCGAGTGGAGTGGCGCCCAAGCCGTTGACCATAACGGTAACCTTGTCGTCAGCCGCAAGCTTGAGCTCGGCATTGATGCGATCGAAGATAAGCGTGGCTACCTCGTCGGCAGTAAGCATGTCGGCAACCTCGATGCCCGCCTCGCCGTGGATTCCCATGCCAAGCTCGATCTTTCCCCCTTCGATGGAGAACGTGGGCTTGCCCACCGTGGGGACCACACATGGCGACATGGCAACACCCATGGTACGCAGCCCCGAGAAGGCCCTCTCAGTGACAGCAGCAACCTGCGCGAGGCTGTAACCCGCCTCAGCAGCAGCACCTGCGATCTTGTAGCCGAAGATGAGCCCGGCGACGCCACGACGGGTACCGGCCTTCTCCGCGGGCGCGGACGCACAATCGTCGCGACCGATGATCTCGACAATCTCGATCTCATCAAACTCTACCTCGTCTGCAGCCATGCGGAAATTGAGGATATCACCCGTGTAGTTGCCGTAGAGGAGCAGAACACCCTTACCGGAATCGCAGGCGCGTATCATGCTTGCCATCTTCTCGGAAGACGGTGAGGCGAAGACATCGCCCACCGCACAACCGTCGATAAGACCCTCACCCACATATCCTAAGAACAGAGGCAGGTGCCCGCTGCCACCAGCAGTGACGATACCGACCTTGGGGTTCTCGGGCTTCTTGGCTCGAACGATGATACGGAAATCACCGTCGAGCAAGGCTATCTGATCAGAATGCGCGGCAATGATGCCCTCGACCATATCCTGGACGTAACTCTCGGGACTGTTCATGAGTTTCTGCATAGGACGCCTCCTACTTGTTCATATCGAAAATGTAGTGCTTGCTTATGCCCTCTACAACAGACCACGTGCAGTCTAAGCCGGACGCGAATGTCACCAAGTCGCCGGGGCCGAAAGAGTACGCGACGCCATCGCGTGTAGTGACGATTGCATGTCCCGAGACGACAAGACAGGTCTCCTCGCGCTCATCGTAGACGGTATCCCACGTGGCAACCTCATGTTCCCAGATGGGCTGGGATTCGAGGAGTGCACGCTCCTCGTCGGTAGGCTTGCGTATAAAAACAGGTTCCATCACGCCGATCCTTCCTAGAGATTGGGATAGTGCTTAGCCTTGACGTCGGCCCAAGGCACGCGTTTGTCATCGGGTACAGGCTGAAAGATGGCAGTGAGGCCATCGCTGACCATCTCATCGAGCATGTGGGCATCCTTATCATCAAAGGAGATCGGCCCCATGACATTCTTACGTCCCACACCACCGCCGATACCGCCTATCTGGAGTTCGGGATACTTAAAGCCCGCTTTATATGCCCTGTAGGCGTTGCCCATGTCCTTGAACAGAACGAAGATGGGCTCGAGGCTTCCCAGCCCGTCCTCCTGCCAGCGCTTACCGGCCTCCTCTGTGCTGATGGTATCGAGCTCGACGCCGACCGGACACGCCATCTTGTAGATGGACGAGAGGAACGTGTCCTTGTAAGCGGTATCATCGATGATGTAGACCTTCTTGCTGCCGGTGCGGTACAACCACTGAGTGCAGACCTGCCCGTGAATGAGTCTGCTGTCAATACGGACAAGACCGATCCTTGCCATGATGATCATCCCCTTTTCATAATCCTTGTGCTAAGACTTCGCTCATGCTAGTCAACGATTTTGAGCCAGTTCTTGCCCGCCGATCCGCAGGCGCGCACGTAGTCTATCGTGCGCTCCTTATAGCCCGCCCACATAACGTCACCGCCTATGCGGGCACCGATATTCTCGCCAGCTGAATACCGCGGATCCTCCATAAGGAGCTGCAAGCCGTAATTGTAGGCATCGGTACCCATATTGACCTTCTGACAGCCGATCTCGCATACACGCTTGATGTTATCGAAGCCGGAGAAGGATCCGCCATGGAACACGAGCGGCACATCGACTGCAGTCTTGATCTTCTCGAGGCGCTCGAAATCGATATCGGGCTCGGTCACGTACTCGCCATGTGCCTCGCCGATGGAGACGGCCAAGCAGTCGCAGCCGGAGAGCTCAACGAATTCGGCAGCTTTGTCGGGATCGGTAAGGTACTCCTCGCGCTTGGTGATGTACTCTTCACCCTCGGCGATTTCGCCGAACTCGGCCTCGACGGTGATGCCTAGCGGAGCGCAGAGCTCCTTGAACTTGCGGACTTCATGCGCATTCTCCTCAAATGCGAGGAACGAGCGATCACACATGATGCCGGTGAAGCCGCCGTTGATGGCCTTCATGCAAGCAGCATCATTCTGGCCGTGGTCGAGGTTGATAGCCACGGGAACGCGGACTTCTTCGGCAAGGATGCGAATGATCTTGCCGAAGGTGACGAGATCTTTGGTATTGCTTTCGAGAACATCGATGATTATGGGTGAATCCATCTCGACAGCCGTCTCGAGACAGGCGCGGACAGAATCCTCGTTGAACACGTTGGGTGCGAGGACGCCATAGCCACCTTTCTTTGCATGCTCCAGAATCTCAAGCATGGGCACTATCATGATTGCTCCTCCTTTAGTTTCCGAATTCTTCCTTTTGCCGTGCAAACAACTGATCGTTCTGTTTGTTGACATTGTCAACGAACGTGAGAACCCCTTTCCAAACCTTGCTCTTCTCGCGGTCGAGCAAGACATCATGACGTGAATGCTCGAAATATTTGAAGAAGACGTTCATCGCATGCGCGTATTTGAATCCCTCGAGGATCGCATCGCATTCGCGGGTATAGTTGGTGACAGGATCCCCATATCCTGACACCAGATATACCGGCAGGTATTCAGGGCACATGCGCGTCCATTGCTCGAGCGTAAGCACGCTCGCTTGTTCGAGCAGGACCTTCTCTGAAGCGAGATCGTAGTCGAACGCACATAGCGGATCGTCTGCGATCTCGCGGTTGGCACTTGGTCGGGAGGTGCGGTACGAGAAGCGGTGGGTTTTCCCCTCGTCAAGATGGTCGAGGTACCCCGCTTGGAGCAACTCCCGTATCGAAGGCACGACACCCGTCTCGTCATATTCCTTGATTTCGTGCTTGATAAGCTCAGCGGCTTTTTTGAGGGGGCTGGTGAATCCCTCATCACCCGCAAGGACAATTGCGTTGGCATCTTTGAACCGCAAGAGGTAGGTGCGCACGAGCGCGCATCCGAACCCTATACCCACTAGACAGCGCAACGTGGGCCGAGCGATGGTCATCGTCTTGCCTTTGAATATGATGCTTGCAGTCTCGATCTGCGGCGGATACAGGGAAATGGCCTTCTGGAGCACGACGCTGATATCGTTGACGAGAGCCGTTGATGCGCCTTTGCCGAGGGAGCCGACACGACCACCAGCAGAAACCGACTTGCCGTGGCCGATCAGATCAGCTGCAAACGCCACATATCCAGCATCAGCAAGGTATTCAAGCAGGTTCCGATAGCGGTCCACATGATCGTAGCGGTCATGCACTAGTTGGACATAACCCCTGTGGGGACCACGCGGTGCTGCAACCAGCATGTAGAGATTGTCTCGCCCGCTAGTGCTTTGTACGTTGGCTCGTTGTATTCCCATAGGAATGCCCTACCTCATGTCACGAAAGCGTCTATATGTTTCGGATTTGGGCTTTGAGACACAGCGCTCGTAGATGGAACGACCGATCGCGAACGCCAGAAACGCGATCAGGATCCCCGCATAGATAAACGCATTGATGCCAGAGCCGCCATCCAGAGGCAAACCTGTAGTGCTCGGGGTTTCCAGCCCCACAGACTCGTCAATCGAGATGGTAAGGCCCTTGGTCATGAACCAGTAAATAGATACTGTGAGGATGGCAAGCTTGCCGAACCAGATCAAGATCTTCTTGACGTTGCCGTTCATTCGGTCCACTTCCTTTCAGTTCTCTCACGTAATCTGCCACACGTTTGGGTTTCCGGTCCTCTGGGAGGAGGCAGCCAGAGGGCCGGAACCGAAGGTGGACGAACTACCCGAGGACGCCCAGACCGCCGAGCACGGCGGCGATACCGAGAAGGCCGAGGGTAGCCTTGAGAACGGTGCCGCCTCTCTTGAGGTAGTTGTAAATTCCGAAGACCGTCAACAGCGACAGCAATCCTGGTGCGATGGCATCAACTAGGGTCTCTTGGAAGCTGATGTAGTCGGTAGCACCATAGGGGATATCGAAGCCGAACTGGACGCCCACATTCTCATAGGCCATGACACCCATGACGAATAGACCGACAACGGAGAAGAATGTGATGATCTTCTGCACCGCGTTGTTCTGGAGGATCTCGGTTGCCGACTCGGTGCCGAGCTTGTAGCCGAGGTTATACATGAACCGGCCCTCGAGCGTGAGGAAGGTGTACAGGAGAACGTCATCCAAGATGGGTGCCCAGACATGGCCCTGCTGCGCGAAGCCCATGAAGAATGTGGACATGAGCGGCTTGACCGTAGCGTAGTTGAGCGTGTCGCCGATGCCGGCAAACGGGCCCATCATTCCGGTCTTGATAGAGGTGATAAGGTCGTTGTTAATCTGCTGATCCTCGGGTACGCCATTGCGGCGCTGGATGGCACGCTGCTCCTCCATGGAGAGAACAACGCCCGGAATCAAGCCACCGACAAGATTCTCGGTAATGAAGAACTGCATGTGGTTCGTGAGACCCTCTTTGACGTACTCGGGGTTATCGGGATAGAGCTCCTCAAGCGCAGGCGCCATAGCACAGCACATGCCGAGGGCCTGCAAACGCTCGACGTTGTCGACGTGGCATATATGTAAGCGCCAGTTGCGCCAAACCTTCTTGACCGTAGCCTCAGGCAGGACGTGCTCGGCTGTGGACTCGCGCTTATTGAGCGCAAGCAAGTCACCGAAGAGCGAGCTATCGCCCTTGTTGGTAAACGTAGTGTAGAGCCATGCTAGGAAGATACCGAGCAGAGCACCGGGAATCGAGCTGAAGCCTGTATAGGCAGCGAAGAAGAAGCCGGCCACGAAGAACGGGATAAGCTGACCCTTGCCAATGACGAGAATCGTCATGGCAAAGCCGAGCGCGGGCATCATGCCGCCGGCAACCGAAAAGATGCGGTTGAGCCATTCGGGCATGTTCTGGAGAACGCTCAGCGAGTTGACGCCAAGCGTAAGAATCATGATCATCGGCACCATAAACACGACGAAACGGGTGGCGGGGCCGTAGATGGACGCAGTTCTGTAGAGCTCCTTGATGTTGCCCTCCGAAGCGGCCTTATCTGCATGGTGGACAGTCCATACCATCACGATGCGCTTGATGGTATGGAGCTGAGCGCAGATAAGCGCTGCTGCGGAGGAGATGACCAGGCCCTGATCGAGGGAGATCCCCTGCGTGATGACCGCCGATGTCGTAACGATGGCGGCAGCCTCCTTGTCGACAGGCATGGCGCCACCTACCGCCGTAAGTGCAAGGTAAAGCGGCTGGATGGTGCCGCCGACGATGGCTCCGGTCACAGGATCGCCCAAGATAAAGCCCGTAATCGTACAGTTGAGCATAAGGTCGCAGAAGCAATACGTAAACGGAACGTAGATCTCACCCGATGACAGCCAATAGTATGCTGCCAAGATGACAGCTTGCCAAAGTTGCATTTCCCCTCCTTTACCACTATCTCTTTCAAAACGTATGCTTGCCGCTCTCTAACAATCCGGTATGTAGACCGTTTTCACCCCCTCCTTGCCCGCCCCCTCGGCAACACCGGCCAACTCCGCTAGAGAGGGAGTACTGTCGATACTCGCGAGCGTTTCCAACACCATTCCGAGGTTCATCCCCGTAACGACCCGGTAATCAGCGCCTCTGAAGGCCATGAGTGAACTGCTACAGGGGCTCGCACCATAAAGGTCCGCCATGATGAGGAACGAACCATCGGGATCCTCTGCCCTAACGGCATCTGCTCGGGCGATAAACTCTTCCGGCGACATCTGCTCAGTCATGCAGACGGTAGAGATGCGTTCTGCCTGCACCGTGCCGGCGATCATCTTCACCGTGCGTTTGTAGCTTTCCGCCAAATCAGAATGGGATACAAGGACGAGATGGATCATGGGACTACCTCCTGAAGAATTCACGTGCGCAGAGGACGCCGTATGCGCCCGGACCGAGAATCATCACCACAGAGAGAATGGTATTGAGGACACCGTTGATGTCACCAAGCGAAATGCCGCTTTTGCGCTGCTCGAAAAGATTCCAGCCAAAGATCGCGCACATGATGATGGAGAGCACCACGTTCTTGAGGAGGTTCTCCTTGCGCTGCTGGGACACGCCCGCAATGAGCCCGCTTTTGGGATAGGGTTTTTTAAGCGTCTTGTAGACGCCCATGCGGGGAATCATCCATGTATGGAAGAAAATCTCGAACACAGCGAACACGAGCATGCCGATGGCTGCACCCGAAATCCAGTTACCTCCGTAATAACCCATCACGAGAAAGATCGTCGCCGCCATAACCAGACGGCTTCGATATAGCTGGAACATGACGGTAAGCCTGTCGGCGAGTTTGAGGATTCTGACGCGATCGGAGCTGAGGAAGTACGTGTTTCCAGAAGCGTCCTTGAATAGGTTGCCGCCAACGTCTCTCAGGCCTTTGGGTGGGTTCGCCATTTCATGCCCCCTTACCGTCTAGTCTGAATACTATCGTTTCAAAAAGTAATTTCAATTGAAAAGTGGAGATGTCGATATATCAAAAGTAATAATCACTTTAATCAGCGGAATAGTTCTTTTGTTTTATTTTGTTTGTATTATTCTGCTTAAAGGAGAGTTAGGGTATTGTCGTTGTTCAAGAGATCGCACGACCAATTAGCCCGACACGCGCTCAGAGGCATCGATCAAATATCTTTTCTCTTTCTCAATCTTTATCGTTTTGCTCCGCCGGAATAGCAATATGCCCGGAAACGATGGCCTTCCATCCGTCCATCTGGATCAACTTGTCGGGATAGACGAGACAGAGCTTCGCTCCGCATGCCCCGGCGATACTCGCGAATGTCTCGACCGAGGGGATGCATCCGCTGTGCATAAGCGATGAGATGTAATTATCCTTGCGACCAATCTCTCGGGATATCTGGACTGCAGTCTTACCGCTCCTGCGAATCATCTCCCTCAGCACTAGCGTCGACTTCATACGTTGTCACCTCAATATGAAACGCAATTACTTTTCCTCTTGAATTAAAGAGGCTCTATGGTATCCTCTTGAAAACGAGAGGATACCAATCACTATAGCCACGAGCGCACACTCCAGCAAGTGGCACGTGTCTTGATAATACTTGACCAAGGTTGACCAAGCTATAGGAACTTGGGAGAATAGGCGGTGATAATGCAACTACCAGTTGTCTGTGAGGCTCCTATGACCCAAGTGAACATATATGAGGCCAAGACCAACCTCTCCAAACTGATACGCCAGCTCCAAGATCACGAGGAGGATGTGATCGTCATCGCCAACAACGGCACCCCTGTCGCGCAAATCACCCGCACCCCCAAGACCCGAGAGCGTAAAAGCCCTTTTGGTGCCGCACGGGATCTGTGGGATCTTCCCGAGGATTTCGATGAGATCTTCGATGCGCTCGACAGCGAAATCGGGCCGCTATTCGAGACCGTATGATGGGCATCGTTCTCGACACCCACATCCTCATCTGGCTGTTCCAAGGGAGTCCAAAGCTCTCCGAACAGGCGCGTCTTCTCATCGAGGCACCGGGAAACACGCTGTTCTACAGCATCGTCACCCCATGGGAGATCGCCCTCAAGCGAGAACGCAGGCCCGAGACGATTCCCATCGACATCCAAACGATCGCATGGCTCTGCACCGAGTACGATATCACCCTCCTACCTCTCGGCATCGAGCACATCGCGTACCTTGAACAGCTGGAATACCAAGGTTCGGCTGAGCACCATGATCCATTCGACCGCATCATGCTCTGCCAAGCCAGCGTTGAAGGCATGCTTTTCCTCACCCACGATATGCGTCTGGGAGAGTACGGGTTGGCGAATGTCTTAGTCATATAGACGCCCAGAAAGGGAGCTCCCCTTTCACGGCCTCCCTAGTTGAAGAACGCTAGAAGGCAGTTGTAGAGGTCGAGCGCCCAGCAGTTGTACGCATGCTCACCGCCGGGAAAGCTCACCCATGCATAGTTCTCGCCGTCCACGAAGCGGTCTGTCATCTGCTCGAGCGCCTGCGCGACGAACTGCTCGTGGTTCTCGAGCGAGAAGTCCTTCGAGCCGTTGCCGTTATACCAGAACCGGACGGGATACTCCGCGAACTCCCCCTCGAGCGCCTCCTTGAACGCATCGAAGTCGGCCCATGCACCCGAGAAGCAGCCGAAATATGAGAAGAGATCGGTGCAATGCATCATGCCGCTGTTGATGACCGTCATCGAACCGCGCGAAAGCCCCGCGAAACCGCGATGGTCGCGCATGGCGGCAAGCGATTTCTCATCCACATCTCCAGCGGCGTACGTGGGATAAGCCCGTTCCACGAGCGGGATGATATCGTTGCGCAGCTCCTTCCAGAAATGGATGGGCCAAAGGTCGGCGTATGGATCGTCTCCCATGAACGAGATGTCGATGATGCGCCCTTCGGGCACCGAGTAGTACGTGGGGGAAACGATGATCACGTCGCCGAAAAGCCCCCGGTCGTGCATGGCATCGAGAAGCCTGCGCGTGGCGTCATCGTGGTAGTCCCCGGTGCCGCTCACGCCGTCTCCCAGCCAGTAGTCTTGCATGCCTCCCGTGCCGTGGAGCAGGTAGAGCACATCGTATCGCCGCGCAGGATCGTAATCGCTCGGCAGATAGACATTGAGGGTCTTATCGACCATCACGTCATCCGTGCCATCGGCTTCCTCGACAGCGTATGCGTGACAGGTATAGGAGAGGCTCTCAACGGTGCCCGGCGTATCCGAGATCGAAGCGGCAAGCTCGTCGAATGCGCCGAGCGTGGTGATGAACTCGTACGGATACACCGTATCGCGGGCGGAGCGCGAGGGAGTTTCTGCGGGCGCAGCAGCATCCTCGGACTCGTATGCGCTACCGCCGTCTGCGCATCCAGCCAACGCGAGGGAAGATAGGGCGATAAGCGATCTTCTGGTCAGGTTATCACCGGACATCATCGTCCTCCTCAGCAATTCCCTGTATAGACGTGTATGAGATGCTCTCGTGCGGCATCGGCCAGCTCGTAGACACGGATGACGGGTGTGGGCCCACGGTCGCGCATGCGCCACGAGGGATGGAAGCGCGAGACGTGCAGTGCGATCCCCGGGTCGATCGAGGCGAGCCAAGCGGCGAGATCGTCCATCTCCTCACGTGTATCGTTCACACCGGGGACGATAAGGGTCGTCACCTCGAGATGGCAGGTCGACGTTGCCGCCAACAGCTCGATCGTCGCTTTCACCGTAGCAAGATCTCCCCCGAGCATACGATAGGTCTCAGCACGGAACGATTTGAGATCGATGTTGGCGGCGTCGATAAGGGGGGCGACGGCAGCGACGACCTCGGATGATACGCATCCAGCCGAGACAAGCACGTTCTTGAGGCCCCTCTCGTGCACGAGCACGCCGCAATCATGCACGAACTCCCATGCGACCAGCGGTTCGTTATAGGTGTACGCCACGCCGACCATGCGCGGATCTTGTCCATGGAGGCGCATCGCGAGAGCCGCCACTTCTGCGGGAAGCATCTCCTTCCAATCCACGCCATCCTCCCCCACCTGCGAGATCTCGTGGTTCTGGCACCACGGGCAGCGCAGGTTGCAACCGTAGGAACCAAGGCTGAGGATCGTGCTCCCCGGCATCCACCGGGCGAGGGGCTTCTTCTCGATCGGGTCAACGGCGACCGAGGTCACCCGACCATAGCTAAGTGCGATCATACGTCCATCCACGTTGCCGCGTGCACGGCAGGCTCCCACGGCACCCGGACGAAGCGTGCAGGCGCGCGGGCAGGTCGTACAGCGGATGGCATCGCCTGCGCTCACAGATGTCTCACGACCTCGAAACGCTCGAGGCGGTAATCGTCGCGACGCAGGTTGATGCCGGCTTTGCTCGCTGCGATGGAGATCTGCTCGTCAACGGTATCGACCCCGTCGAGATCGGGCAGCAGGACGCCGCGACGGCCATCGGAGGTGCCCACGATCACACCGTAGCGGGCAGGGTCGAGGTCATCGGCCGATGCGATCGGCTCGGGTTCGGTAAGGACGTCCACGTCGTACACAAGCTCGCCGAGCTCCGCAGCCCTGACCGGGGCGAAACGCGAATCGTGCACGCCGGCGGAGATGGCATTGGCGCAGATCTCCTCGGCGAGGTTCGCGCGCACGGGCAGGATGGTCCCAATGCAACCGCGCAGCTGCCCGTCGATCTTGAGCGAGACGAAGCATCCCGCGCGACGTTCGAGCAGCTCGGATGGTAGGTTGCGCGGTGGAACGATACGCTTTCGGTTGCGCACGTATGCCTCGAGCGACATGCGGGCAAGACGCACATACGGATCCTCGGCCTCCTTCCGGCGCGCAAGATCCTCGGTGCGCAATCCCTCCCAGCGCTCGAGGAACGCGCGGCTCTCATCCGCCCCCTCAGTGCCTGTGGGCGTGAACGCGGCGATGCCGTACCCCACACCGAAGGGGCCTTCATATGAGAGGAGCTCGGAGTTTATCGCCGTGCGGTCGAGGACGCCGGCCATCATCTGGAAGCTGCGCAGCCCGCACTCGGCTGCACGCTCGGCAAGCGACGGATCGAGGGCGAGCAGGTCGAGGAAATCACCTGAGGAGAAGTCCGCCGTAACGCGCTCGTCGAACACGGGACCCTCGGGAGCGAAGCCATACGGTCCGTCTTCCAGCAGCTTGTGCGAGAGATCGCCCGAGGCCACATACACCACGCGGCGGTTGAGCTCGGCGGCGACCTGCTGGATAAGCTGGCCCATACGGTAGTGCTCCCCCGCATTGAGGCCCGAGAGCCCGATGCGCACGAGCTTGAAGTCCGTGAAGTACTTCTCGATGAAATGGATGGGGATCATCGTGGCGTGGTCGAGACGCCTCTCGCGCTCGTAGTCGGTGCCACCGGAGATGTCCGCTGCCTCGCAGGCATCGGCAAGAGCATCGGTGAATTCTTTGTCATAGGCCACCTGATAGGCGGCACCGTGCGCACCATAGCCCGAGAAGTCACCCCGTGCAGAGCGGCCCGGCGAGATATGGAAGTAGTCACGGTAGAGCGCAGTATGCGGAGACGAGATCACGATCGTCTCAGGTGCAAGCGCAGCAATGCGGCGCCCGACCTCCTCGAAGGCGTCGACGGTAGCCTGGATGCCCCGCTCGCGGCCCTGGCCTACCTCGGGAATGATGAGCGGTGGATGCGGAACGGCGAATGCGGCGAGAATGGCCATGGTATCCCCTCTCTATGCCCTTACTGCAATTGTACGCTGCCAGCACACGCCGGAATCCAGATTTACGCACGAAAGGAGAAGTTCTTCTTGATTCCTGCGGTTTTACCGCACCAAGCGTCTTTCGTACGTAATTCTCCTCCTTGGGGAAAAGAACCTAAATCCAGCGCTTGTCTTTGGGCATGGGCATCGTATGCAGTCGCGACCTCCAGATTCGCTGAAGGTCGGTCGGCTCGGAAAGCTCGCATCCGAGAAGTCACGCTACCTGTCTGACCAAAGCGTCATGCTCTGTACGCTCGCCACCTGCTCGTATCCGACCGAAAGCACCCTCCATCCGAGTGCCGTGAGCGAGTTCGCCGGGCGCGATCCCTAGCGAGCTTGGCAGGTCCGAGCCGCCCGTGCTGCTCCCAACTGTCGTATTCCAGAGCGACCTTCCTATTCGACCAGTAGATATCCCCGAACATCTCGTCCTGCGAGGCGAGCGTTCGTTCCATCGGATCGACGGGAATCTGCCAGTTGGGCGTTGGCAGCTCAAGACCGTAGCCGCCCATCTCGACAGGCAATGAGAGCAGCAAGGCGAGCGCCGTCTCCATGGGCGAGCCCGAGCCGTCAAATGCAAGCGTCGCCACCTCGCAGCCCTTCTCCGAACCGCGCATGGACGGCTGGTTATCGAGAAACGCGCAACGCTTCGCAGCTCAAGATGGGAGTCCGATTGTAGAGGACCTTCTCGTCAGGTACGGTGGGAAGTCGACAGGTCCCCGCGAAGTCCGTCAGCACTCGAATTGCCCTCACCTCGGGGCTATACCCTGCCAAGCAAGCAGCTCCTCGGCAGTAGCCAGCCTGCCCTCGATGCCGAGCTCCCTGCAGATACGGGCGTTTTCGGTGGCAGCTGCCCGCGCCGCCTCGCGAGATAGGCGGGAAGGTCGAGGAGCAAGTGCGAGCTGCACTGCCGTGAACAGCGGAGAACTGACGAAGACGCGCTCGTGAACGCGGACGAATGCATGGGCGGGAATTACGCACAAAGGCAAGGGTTGCCGCCAAAAGACCAGCAGCATACCAAGGCGAACCGACATCGTGCGTAATCATACCCAAGGAACGATTTGAACCGCATGTCCGCAGCCTCTAGAACCCCAGACTCTCGTTCACCAAGATCACGTGGATGCGACCGTCATGGCGCGAGAAGCGCGTCATCAAGAACTGGCAGCAGATGGTATCCGGCGACTTGCAGTCGGAGCAGGCACCTGTCTTGGTGCAGGGCGTGGAGAGGCCGAAGCGCTGGGTGTTGATGGGCGCGGCCACGTTGCGGGCGCGCTTGTAGGCGGAATCGATATCGGGGCAGACCTTGTTCATGCCCACGATCAGCACGACCTTCCTAGGTCCCTGCGCGATGGCCGAGACGCGGTTGGCGTTGCCGTCGATATTGATCATCACGCCGTCCTCGGTGATGGCGTTTGCACTGGCGAGAAACACGTCGGCATCATAGGCCGCGAGCATGGCAGCGCGTTTGTCCTCCATCGCGTCACGATCGATGAAATGGTAGTCGCCCGCCTTGAGCGCTTCGACCAAGCCGATCTCGTGCACGCTCATGCCGCCGCCCATGGTGACGGTCGCCCCTTCGGGGATGAGCGTAAGCGCGATCGAGCGCGCCTCATCGGCATCCGCAGCATAGTAGCCGGTCATGTTCCGCGAGGCCAGGCCCTTGGTGACCTTGCCTGCAAGCAGCTCGTTCCTCTTGATGATATTGGCGTCCATCCTGCCTCCCCTTTTGCGCAGATGCGATGACATCTCGATTGTATTCCATATGCGATTAATACGGCTATGCAACAATGGGGACAACAGGGACACATACACTTGACAAGAGGAGAAACCATGGCAAAAACCGTCATCATCGGTGGTGTCGCGGGGGGCGCAAGCTGCGCCGCACGTCTCCGCAGGCTCGACGAGAACGCACAGATCGTCCTGCTTGAAAAAGGCCCGTATATCTCGTTCGCCAACTGCGGGCTCCCCTATCATATAAGCAACGTTATCAGCTCGCGCGAAGCGCTCCTTCTGCTCTCACCCGAAACCATGCGAACGCGCTTCCGCGTGGATGTACGTACGAACAACGAGGTCACCGCCATCAACCGTGCCGAGAAGACCGTTACCGTGCTCAACCACGAGACGGGGGAGACGTATGCCGAGCCGTACGACAACCTGGTCATCTCAACGGGATCTCTCCCCATCCGCCCGAACATACCCGGCATCGATTCTCCGCGCATCCGCACCATCTGGACCGTACCCGACACCGATGCGATCCGCGCCCTTCTCGCCGGAAGCAGCAAATCGGGACCCGCAGCCTCGGCCATTGTGGTCGGCGGCGGCTTCATCGGCCTCGAGATGGCCGAGAACCTACATGAAGCCGGGCTCAACGTCACGCTCGTCGAGGCGATGGACCAGGTCATGGCCCCGCTCGATTTCGAGCTGGCGCAGCTCCTCCACGAGAATATCCTCGACAACGGCGTGGCGCTCTACCTTTCCGACGGCGTCGCATCGTTTGAGGATTTCGGCAGCGGCGTCGCGGTCACCTTGGCAAGCGGTCGCGAGCTTGAGGCCGATTTCGTGGTCCTCTCGATCGGCGTCCGTCCCAACAGCGCACTTGCACGCGAGGCGGGCCTCGAGCTCAACGCACGCGGTGGCATCATCGTCGACGGGCACCTGCGCACAAGCGATGAGAGCATCTACGCCGTGGGCGACGTCATCCAGGTCACAGACCTCGTGAGCGGCGGACCCACCATGGTGCCCTTGGCCGGTCCTGCCAACAAGCAGGGCCGCATGGCCGCCGACAACATCTGCGGGAAGAACCGCATCTATCGCGGTACACAGGGTACCTCGGTGGCCAAGGTCTTCGACCTCACGGCAGCCTCCACGGGCGCCAATGAGAAGACCCTCATCGCCCGTGGGCTCGCACGTGGCACCGATTACGATTACGTCATCGTGCGCCAGAACAGCCACGCTGGCTACTACCCAGGTGCCAAACCCATGACGCTGAAGGTGCTCTACGCGCTTGATGACGAGCGCCTGCTCGGTGCCCAGATCGTGGGCCGGGATGGGGTGGACAAGCGCATCGACACGCTCGCCTGCACGTTGCGGGCAGGTGGAACCGTGGAAGATCTCACCGAGCTCGAGCTGGCCTATGCGCCGCCCTTCTCGAGTGCCAAGGATCCCGTCAACATGGCAGGCTTCGTGGCCGAGAACCAGCAGGCGGGCCTTATGCGCATCGCCGCTTGGAACGAGCCCGACACCATCGAGAACGTGCAGATCGTCGATGTGCGCGAGCCGCGCGAATGCGAGGCCCTTGCCTTTGCGGGCGCCGTGAACATCCCGCTGGGGCAGCTCCGCGAGCGTTTGGGGGAGCTCGACCCCGCGCGCCCGACCATCACCTCCTGCGCCATCGGCGTGCGCGCCTATAACGCTGCGCGCATCCTTATGCAGGCGGGTTTCGCTGATGTCAGCGTCTACCCTGCCGGCGCGGCGTTCTGGAAAACAGTGCATACGGATGTGGCGGCTCGAACCGAAGAGCTCATGGAGCTGAGGTAGCGTCTTTCAGGACCGATAGGCAGGACACAGCCTGTTCGCGGAGGAGATAGCCCACCTGATAGGGTACGGAAAAGCACACTGCGTCGGATACGGGCATGAACTCAAGCCCTGCCATCTGGACCATCCCTTCTTATCAATCTCTCCATTCTTTTCTTTTCGACGCCCAGCGATCTGAACTGCGGACGATAAGTTTGCTGAGTGCCGTGCAAGGCCATCGCGAGAGCACCCTACCTGCAAGCAAATTGGAGTTGTAGGAAGATTTACCGGCCATGGTGCGATTTGGCCCTTGATGGTGCTCAAAGAATTGCAGGTAGAAGAGGTGCATCCCGTGACGGGCCAAGGCGGGCGGGGGTAAATCTTCCTACAACTCCAATTTGCTCTCCACAAGCCCCCGTCTGAAGCCGATTCGGCCCATTCCTAGGCGGTTTTACGACCAAGAGCCCTCCCAGCCGGCGCGGACCCCGCGGCTTGACTCAACACACCCGTCACCTGCTACCCGTGCCGCCGGATTTCGACGCAAAGAAGCGGCGAAAACCTGTGTGTAATTAGCAGCTCGTAGCTTTGCCGTATCCGTAGGATCCCGCTCGTGCTAAAGTTGGGGCACACAGGCGCGCTGTGACTGACGGAGATTCGCGGACAACCGCGGTGGAGCAGCGCGAGCACATACGCCGACCGTCTGGGCAAGCCATTTCATGTTTGGAAGCGACTTGCCCTTCGCATATCGGGGCAGGCCACGAGGAGAGGAGCATCCGTGCGCAAACTCACCGACCTGCTCGCCAGCAACCCCTACCCCGGCCGCGGTATCGTGGTAGGCAGGGATTGCGTGTACTACTGGATCATGGGTCGCAGTGCCAACAGCCGTAACCGCATCTTCTCGATCACAGATGACGGCATCAAGACCGAGGCGTACAAGCCCGAACTCATGGAGGATCCAAGCCTCATCATCTACCATCCCGTGCGCGCGATGGGCGATGCGCTCGTGGTCACGAACGGCGATCAGACCGACACCATCGTGGAGAAGGGCTGCTTCCGCTGCGGCCTCATGACCCGTGCATACGAGCCCGACGCTCCCAACTTCACCCCGCGCATCTCCGCCATCCTGAATGCCGACGGCTCCTTCGAGCTCTCCATCCTGAAACACCAAGGGGGTGGCCGCTGCCTGCGCGAGTTCTTCGCCTACGAGGGCGCCGACGAGGGTATGGGCTATTTTATCTCGACCTACGAGGGAGACGGCGACCCGCTGCCGTCCTTCTCGGGCGAGCCGATCGAGGTTGAGCTCGCCGCACCCGAAGAGGTATGGGCTGCCCTGAACGATGACAACAAGGTCTCGATGTACGCCAAGGTAGGCGGAGAGATCACGCTCTTCAACAAGCATCTCGGCGACTAATAGAGGGGATGTTCCCCTTCTATCGGGATAAGGAGGATTTTTGTGAACGAGATCCAGCTCAAATACGGTATGAACCCCAACCAGAAGCCGTCCCGCATCTTCATGAAGGATGGGGGCGACCTTCCGGTGACGGTGCTCCAAGGCCGTCCCGGCTTCATCAATTTCCTCGATGCCTTGAACTCCTGGCAGCTCGTCCGCGAGCTCAAGGAGGCCACCGGCATGCCCGCCGCCGCGAGCTTCAAGCACGTCTCGCCCGCAGGCGCCGCCGTGGGCAAGCCCCTCTCGCCCATCGACAGGCAGATCTACTTCGTGCCCGAGGACATGGCCGAGCCCAGCCCGATCGCCTGCGCTTACATCCGCGCGCGGGGTGCCGACCGCATGAGCTCCTACGGCGACTTCGCAGCCCTGTCCGACATCTGCGATGCCGACGTGGCCCGCTACATAAAGCCCGAGGTATCCGATGGCATCATCGCCCCCGGTTATACCGAGGAGGCCCTCGCCATCTTGGCCGAGAAGCGCGGCGGCACCTACAACGTCATCCAGATCGACCCCGAATATGTGTGTGCGCCGAGCGAGACCAAGGACGTTTTCGGCATCACCTTCGAGCAGGGGCACAACTTCTTCAAGATCGACCGGGAGCTGCTCTCCGACGTCGTGACCGCAAACAAGGACATCCCCGAGGAGGCTCTCATCGACATGATGATCAGCCTCATCACCCTCAAATACACGCAGTCCAACTCGGTCTGCTACGTCAAGGACGGACAGGCGATCGGCGTGGGTGCCGGCCAGCAGAGCCGCGTCCACTGCACGCGCCTCGCAGGCAATAAGGCCGACACGTGGTACCTGCGCCAGCATCCGAAGGTGCTCGGCCTCAGGTTCGCAGAGGGTATCAAGCGCGCAAACCGCGACAATGCCATCGACGTCTACATCGGCGAGGAGCACGACGACGTGCTGCGCGAGGGCGAGTGGCAGAAGTGGTTCGCCGAGAGGCCCGAGGTCCTCACCGCCGAGGAGAAGGCTGCTTGGATCGCCACGCAGACCGGCGTGACCGTGGGCTCCGACGCCTTCTTCCCCTTTGGCGACAACGTCGAGCGCGCCCGCAAGTCCGGCGTGTGCTACATCGCCGAGCCCGGCGGCTCCATCCGCGACGACAACGTCATCGAGACCGCCGACAAGTACGGCATCGCGATGTGCTTCACCCATATGAGGCTCTTCCACCACTAAGCGCGAGGTGAGGCACCGCTCCCTAGGAGCGGTGCCTCACCCTTATCATCAGTACAAGAGGCCGAACGACCAGAGCGGCACAGTGCGGCCGTGGCCGTATTCGATGGTATCGGCAACCATATATCCGCGCTCTGCTCTGCTGAGCTGGTTTGTTCCCTTATTCCTGCCACCCACCTCGAACGTGATGCCATCGACCTCGAAATCGGAGATGGGCGAAGACCTCACATCGCGGTCGACGCGCATCTGGTTGAAGAAGAACGTTTCGCGCATCGTCCCGACGTCTGCAGAATCGCCCCCCAGCACCTGCAGGATATTCGTATTGTCGAGATACACTTTCTCGACTTTGTCAAGTGCACCAAGACCGGCTGCGCCGGTACGGAGCTGCGAAATCATACCGGCCTTCTCCATGAACACGAGGTACTCCTCCACGTTGTTGCGGCTTGCGCCAATCTGCGAGCCAAGCTTGGTCATGTTCGGCTTGAATGGGGCAATCGTGCTCACGATAGCCATGAGGCGCAGGAGTTTCTTACCCGTTGCGGCGGTCATATTGGCGAACTGGGGAATATCGGTCTCCAACGTACGGATAACCACCTGCTCGAGCCTCAACTCGAAATCCGGCTCCGCACCGAACGGGTAGTAGCCGTTCGCAAGATACTCTTTGAAAAAAACCAGCGGATGCTCGATACCGGGAAGTATCACGTGGTTGTCGAGCACATCATCGAGTGTGCAGACCGGAATATCGATATCATGGCGGATTTTCAGGAATTCCCTGAACGACAGTCCCTGCATATGGTAGACGGGCGCGCGACGACTGAGATCGGCCTCGCCTTTCTCGATATCGAGGATCGATGAGCCGGTGAATAGCACCTGCAGTCCGGGAAACGAATCGTATATCACCTTGAGCTCGCGCGACCATCCATCATATTTGTGAACCTCATCGATAAAGAGGTGCTTGCCACCGTACTTGTAGAAAACCTCCGCAGTGTCGAGGAGGGTATGGTTTGCAAAATAGAGATGATCCGCCGTGATGTAGAGCGTGTCATCCAGCGAGTGATTGTCCAAGATCCGCTGCAGGAAGAGTGTGGTCTTTCCCACACCGCGCGGCCCCACGAGGCCGAGCATACGGCTGTCCCAATTGATGCGCTCATACACATATCTGCGGAGCTCCGTGGGAGCGAAATTGAGCTGACGCCTCATATACTCGTAGAGCTTATCCATAATCCCCTCCGCCTCTTCGGTTTGAGAAGAGTATAGCATATCGCACTGTTATAGTGCATATATTATAGTATATCGCACTATTATAATGCGATATTTGGACTGTTCACGACTGCTCTCCGAGGAGAGCCTCCCTATGCAAGCATCGTGCCGGGTGCACGCCCACATCCATACCCGCCTTTCACCAATCATTTTTGTGCGAGAGGCATCGCACGGGCAATATTCTTCCCACGTGGGGTATAGAACAGGACATGCGACGCACGGCACCTGCCCGCGCGCGAACGTACCGACAGCGGTCGCCCACCCGACCAGAAGGGAGCCATCATGGCACTTGATACCCACGTTTCCGAAATGCTCAACACCCAGATCAACAAGGAGCTCTACTCCGCCTACCTCTACCTGACCTTTGCCGATTACTATGACGCACGCGGCCTCAAGGGCTTCGCCAACTGGTACGTCATCCAGTCCCAGGAGGAGGTCGACCACGCGCGGATCCTGCGCCGTTACCTGCTCGATAACGAAGTCACCCCCAAGATGGAAGCCATCGCCCAGCCCGATCTGACCTTCTCCGATGACCTCGCCCCGCTCAAGGCCGCCCTCGAGCACGAGCAGTTCATCACCCGCAGCATCGAGGAGTGCTACGGCGCCGCCCGCGAGGTGCTCGACCTGCGCACCATGAAGCTGCTCGACTGGTTCGTGGAAGAACAGGGCGAGGAGGAGGTCAACGCCCAAGATATGATCACCAACATGGAGCTCTTCGGCACCGACCCCATGGGCCTCTACAACCTCGATCGCGAATACCAGTCCCGCGCCTACACCCAGCAGACCACCTTGGTCATGTAGGAGGAATGGATTGCAAGACGGGCGGGTGGCAGTTTGGCTCGCCTTTCTATCTAACAGTGCAGGGATTCCCGCTTTTTTCAAGCGCACGTTCTCAGGGCGGACCGTCTTCGGGCGGCCCGCCATATTCATTATTGGCATGAAATCGGCAGTATGATACGATCTATAAAATAACCCGTCGACTACCCTGCGCTCATCTCCAAGGTCAGGCGTGCGCCGAGCTCGTGCTTTGCCCTCGCAATCACATCGGGTGAGAGGAGCAGAGTAAGCAGCGTCCTCGCCATCGCCTTGCTTGAGGTGAGCAGACAGTGCAGGCCGCTTTCGGATGCCGCCAATTCGCGAAAGAGCGGCGTATGTCCCGATATCTTCCGGTCAGGAAGCAATGTTCCGAACATATTGATTCCAGGTATTATCCGCGATACATTTCCGAAATCCTCGCTACCATGATCAGGAGGCATTCCATCCATGCATGGCTCACCCAAAGCGCGAAGTTCGTTACGCAAGACATCTCCGATGACTGTATTGGGTATGCGCCCAAGATAGCCAACCCTCAAAAGTGACAAAGTAGTTGGAGGACGAAGAGTATGTGCCGCCGATACGCGTCATTGCAGATGTCGGGTACATCAGGAGAATCGCATCGACCCCATCGAATGCACCTTTATTGAGATCTGGAGGATCTGCAGCTTCTTCCTAGCTGCGGCACCTGTGCTCCGCCGCCGAGGACACGTCCGTCGTGTGCGTCACCCACCGCAGGGCTGCCGAGCTTATGATGGAAGAGGCGAAGCATAGGATAGAAGCTGCAGAGATGCATCCGTATAAGAATTCATGGCGCTGGCACTGTATATACAGAACGGAAAAGCATGGCTTTTCCTACATCATTGCACAGCCGCGCCGCAGAAAAGCTGTGCAAGTGTTTTCGCTACACCACCCTGAGCATTTGTCCATGCACACCGATGGGTTGCCGCCTCTTTTACAGCAAGTTCGGCATTTGCCATTGCATAACTCCGGCCAACGGCAGCGAGCATCTCGAGATCGTTGTATCCATCACCGAACGCGATGGCATTTTCCGGCAAAACGCCATAATGATTGCAGAGCAAAGACACACCATCGGCCTTGGATACGCCGCCAGCCATTATCTCGCAAAGCATCTCGTTCGAACGAACTACAGCCAGATTAGGATACCTATCTCGAATAGTCTGTTCGGCCCCAAGAATCTCGTCCGGCCCTCCCATGAGCAAGAACTTGTGGATCCCACACCGGCCAAACACCTGCTCTATATCGCGACACTCCATCGCCGATGCCTGCACAAAGAACTCCTCGCGAGCCACACGCGGGTCGCCCCTATCGTTAACGACCCACGTATGAAAACCATACGTTCCCACGCAAATATGAGGAAGCGCCACGTCGAGAAAGCGCTTGATCGACGCAGCATCCTCAATCCCAATAACCGTGCTCGAAAGCTCTCCCCCTTGCTCATCGAGCACGTATGCGCCAGAGAAACAGACGAGCGGCCCGGAAAAACCCAGCGCTTTCTGCACAGGATACAGGCCTTCGGGAGAGCGCGCTGAAACCAAGCAGAACGGCACGGCCTGAGCAACGGCAGAAATAATGGCAGCATCTTCGGGACGCGCATGATGCTCATCGTCAACCAGCGTACCATCTACATCGGTAAAGATAATCTGCGCCTGCATGGTGCCTCCTCGGCGACCGCACCATGGGGATCAGCCGCCAGCTATACGTTCAGATCATCAGGAACATGGGAGTTGTAGGTATTCTCATATCCCTTGCGTAAGATGCGCAATAACTCCTTCGAGTCATCCTCGCCCAAGCTATCGATGAAATTCATAAGGCCCGCAGTTGATTTGGCATCGGTCTCGCGCAAGGTCTTGCGGCCTTTTTCCGTGGCAAATACCAGCACGCGCCGTCTATCCTGCTTGTCGGGCACACGCTCGATCTCGCCGCGTGCCTCCAGCGCATCAAGTATGCGTGTGACCCGCGCACGCGAATACCCCAGTTGCGAGGCGATCTCGGAAGGAATAACTTCCTCACCCGGATCTTTGGAGGCGAGATATTGCAGCGTAGCGGATTCACTCGCCTGAGCGCCTTTAGGCGTGCCCACCAAACCCTTGGGCAATGCGCGCGAATATATCAGCAGCTTACGCGCTACATCTGCACTGTCCTTGGGCTTCAGCATCCTCACGTCCCTCAGCATCCGATAATCAGTTGCATGCAGCAATTATGACCTACGGAGATAATTGCATGCATCAAAACGGTACCCCTTCAAAACTATTTCAAAATGCCCTTGTAAGATCACTGCCTCTTGATGTCCTCACGCCGTGCAGCGTAGCTTTCGGCTTTGCTGCTCGCCCACGTCACAGCACGAGCTAGTTTGCTCTCTTTGTGCGAACCGCTCAGAGGGACTGCGTCAAGGTCGATGCCAGCTGCGGCTAAAATCGCCCTAACGTTCTTTTTTGCACGGGAAATCCCCACGGTGAGCGCGATGGATACCAGGCCGGATATCACAACAAGCCCGATTCCTGCGGGCAAAAACCACGACGCGGCGTTAAGCGATGTTTGCCAGTAGATAAGGAGCGCACCTGCAGCCACCGCAGAATATCCCAGACGTTTATAGACTTCGAGCCTCATGATCGCCTGGGTCTGGCGATCTGCCTCCACAATAAGCTGTTTTCGCTCTTGCGCACTTACGACATCTTGCATCTGATGCACTTCTGCAGCCATATGCAGCTCTCCTCCATGCCGTCGCCTCACGTTATCCCACAGGTGGTTGCCCCACATCGAGCGCGCTGTTATACGGGCAGCCGGTACGCATGAGGGCGCACCGATGGGGGTGCGCCCTACCGTGACCGGCCGCACAATCTGACAGCCGGTAGCACACAAGCAGGCTAATAGGACAGGCCAGGGTTGAAGAAGGACGTGTTGAGACCCGGAATAGTAATGCAGCCGATCATGGCAACAGCCACGAGGATAAGCATGACGATAGTCGGGCTGACCTTCTTCTTGGTCATAAGCCACCAGCACAGCCACACGAAGAAGAAGCTCAAGAACTTAGGCAGAATGGCGTCAAGCGTGCTTTGGAGCACAAAGGAGGATTTCTCGCTAAAGTTGATGGCAAAGCTCGTGGAGATAGAGATCCATGTCGCGGCAACCGAGCCGATGACCATGGAGCCGATCATGACGATGGAGCTGCGCAGAGCTGCAGAGTCGGGCCCCACAAGCGCCTCGACAGCCGATCCGCCCAAGGTGTAGCCCTGGTCGTAGGCATATTTCATGCCAAAGTACATGAGCACGTTCCAGACAACCATATAGAAGAGGGGGCCGAGCGGATTTCCACCAGTCGAGAGGCCCAGTGCAATGCCAAGCAGAATGGGAATGAACGTACCGACGATAATCGAGTCGCCCAAGCCGGCAAGCGGGCCCATGAGACCGGCGCGGATACCGTTGATCGTCTCGGCATCCATAGGATCGCCATTGGCGCGCGCCTCCTCAAGGCCAACGGTAAGACCCACAACCATGGTACCGATCTGCGGTTCCGTGTTGAAGAAAGTGGTATAGGTGCGCAGCGCATCGACCTTGTCCTCGTCCTTGTCGTACAGCTCGTCCACGATGGGCATCATCGACCAGAGATAGCCGAAGGTCTGCATATGCTCCTGGGAGAAGCAGGTGAGGTTGCCGTAGATCCAATGCAGGAAGGACTGCCTGCGTGCCTTCTCGGAGACTTTATTGATCTCTGCCATGATTAGATGTCCTCCTCTTCCTCATCGTCATCCATAGTGCCGGACCCAGCAGCCACAGGCGCACGGCGGCCGGACTTCAGAGACTGGAGCTCGAAGTTAATAAGTGCGAAGAACACGGCGATAACCGCAGATGCAATGAGGTTGGCACCCATAACTGCCGCGAGGATGAAACCGAAGGCAAAGGTGATCCAGTCGAGCGGCTTGGCGATAACCTGTTTGCACAAAATGCCGACGCCTACGGCAGGGAGCAGGGAGCCCACGGTGAACAGCACCCTCATGGCATAGCCGTCCATAGGGAGGTATTCCTTCATGAGCTGGACCATAGGCTCACCGGCCATGCAGATGACAACAGTGGGGATGAACGAGAAGATGATGTGGGAAATCCAGGGAAGCACGGTCTCAACCAGAGGGATGGTCCTCTTGATCTGCGACCATTTGCCCGACTCCATAGCCCTCCAGCCAATACCCTGCCACACGAGGTTCATTGTCGCCGTGCCATAGAACAATACGGTACCCAGCGTACCCACAGCTGCACCAAGGGCAGCGGCAAGGCTTGCCGCCTCGGTAGAGTTGGGGTCAAGGCCTTGAGCCTGGATGGCCAGCATCGACAGCGGGATACCGATATAGGTGATGGCGCGCACGTCTGCGGAAACAGTGCCGCCCGGGGTGACAAGGGCGATGTAGACAATCTGAATAGCAGCGCCGACGATAATGCCGAGCTGCATATTGCCCATGATAATGCCCACGATGAGGCCACCGACAAGGGGGCGTCCCAGCGTGTAGTTGCCTACCGTGGTGCCGCCCATACCCGGCAGGGATGCCAGGCAGGCAAAGATGCCGAGCAATACCGCCTGAAAAATACCGATCGTCATTGCAATTCTCCTCCTTTACCTCAAATCAAACTGACTGCGGAACTTGGACCAATCTCCAATGGAGACGTCGGGAAGCAAGGCAAACTGCACCTCATAGCCCGCTTTAACCATGTCTTCAAACGCCTGCGCCTCTTCAGCGGTGATGGACTGGTTGTTCCCGAGCTTTACGGTGCCGGGACGATCGTTGCAGGGACCAACGTTGACACGCGCAACGTCTGAGGGCTTAAAGCCATAATCGATAAGGATCGTCTTCATATCCAGCGGGCTTTTCGTGACGAGAAAATACCGCGTCTTACTGGACAGAACCTTCTCCATGCTCTCCTTGAAGTGGTCGAGCGTCCAGACAAAGATCTTCTTGTCTGGTGCAGCACCCTTGTAAGCACTCTTCAGCACTGGATTAGACGCGGCGACATCATTCACGGCGATGATGCCATCGCAGGGGTACTCCAGCGCCCAACGGGTAACTGTCTGACCATGAATCATGCGATCGTCAATACGGACAAACGAAATCATTGCCTCTCCTTTCACATCTCCCGAACAGCCCACAGCAAACAGTCCAAGTCCGCAGCGTGCGAACATGGCGCCCTTATGCCCGTCGGTTAGGACTTGTATGGATCCCCAACCGATTAGAGCCTGTTTTTACCGGCTAGAGGTCTTCTTCTCCATCGTCATCGCCAAGGTCGATCTCAACCAATCGAATGGAGGCCTTGCCCTCGTCAAGAATCTGGGTGATAAGCGCCGCGTCATCCGAATCCGATTCCACGGCGGCAGTGAGGATCATGGGGAGGTTCATGCCGCCGAAGGCGGTGACGCGGGGCAGCAGGCCCTTCTCGGCCAGCTTGTTAAGCGCATTGGTAAGCGGTGATCCACCGATAACGTCGCCAAAGACAAACACGCTATCGTCTACCCCCACTGGCTCGATGGTTTCCTCAAGCGCACCGATAAAAGCATCGGCACCCATGCCATCTTCCATACTGCAGCTGAGGATATCGTCGCGCGAACCCACCAGCATGTCGAGCACGCTGCGGAGGCCAGGTGCAAATGTCCCATGACTCACGAGGAGTAGATATCTCATGGGCTTCTCCCTCCTGTTTTCCCTATCGCTGTTTTTCTTACTACCTCATAGATGGCCGAAGATTCGGAGGGCGGTCTTTGCGTTTGCGGTACTGCCGAGTTTCCATCGCCCTTAATGAGTTAAAATAATCTATCCAGTGTAATAATTTCTCTATAAAATAATTTCTTATGGTAAACGGTAGGTATTTTTAAGCTGAACGGTAGTTGCCCTAAGAAATTATTTCGTTATCTGTGAGGAGCGGCCACGAGCACGCGGCAATTCCCCTCAATGGTGAGGGGAGCCGATGCTGCCGGAACGAACACCGATTCCGTGCAGGCGAGTTTCGTCATCTCCCCCTCACAGCGTAGTTGGCACGCCCCTCTTACACATGACAGCGTACGGAAGCGATCCTGATTCGCCATGAGGACATGGGAATCTGCAATGTCTATGAGCATCACGTCAAACTCTGCTACCGAGGGAAGTGCTTTGCTTTTCGGGACGCCATCAAGTGCTGTATGCATGGAACCGGCGTGTTGCTTGAGGTTTAGGACGTCGAGGCTTTTCTGGATATGCAATGTTCGCTCGTTGCCCAGAGCGTCGGTACGATGATAGTCATAGAAACGATACGTGGTATTTGAGTTTGTGCCGATCTCTAAGGCAAATATCCCGGCTCCAAGTGCGTGAATCGTGCCAGCTGGGACGGAGATGAAATCCCCTTCTTGCACGGGTATGCAGTGGAGATACCGCTCGATAGTATCGTCGGCAATTGCCGCAGCCACCTCATCTTTTGTGGCGAGATTGCATCCGGCCACAACCGTTGCGCCAGCATCAGCGCCGAGTATGTACCAGCACTCGGGCTTTCCGTGATCGCTCTCATTACGTTGCGCATACGCTTCATCGGGGTGCACTTGGACAGAAAGCGGCTCTTTTGCATCGAGCAGGGCAACCCGCAAGAATTCTTTATCGCTCGTGTTCGAGCCAACCATACCAACAGGATCGGCGTCGATGAGGGTACGGAGGGCATGTCCTGCCATACTCCCTTCAGACACTGCTGACTGCGCGTGGGGATGAACGGAAATCTCCCAGCTTATACCCTCTCCTAGCGAAGGACGGTGGCGAATAGCGGGCATTCTTTCCCCTGCCCAGATTGTCTTCTCATATATTGGGGTTAATTTCAATGGCTGCATGCAGTCCCTCCCCGCAGATCGAGATGGCTGTGCAAAAAGATAAAACCGCCGCACTAGCCAATAACCTATGCATTGCGGACGAAGGCTTGGATTACCGCAACGCGCGACTTGGCATCATCAGCATTCTCAATACGATAATGTGCGACGCACGAAGGAACGATGAAGGTCTCTCCAAAGTACACGTCGAAGGGCGTAAAGCTGTCGTTGGGGCATATAACGCGGACATGGCTCCCCTCCACAAGATTGAGCACATTTACGCTTCCATGACAGTCAAGCTCGACGCTATCGGCAAACCAATGACGGCGCGTTTCGATAAATTCGAGCTCATGCAGCCCCGTATGCTCTGTCGTTACGTTTTCTTGCTCGGAAAGATTGGCGTGCGGTACGTCTGCACGATCGAGAAGATGCATCTTGCAGTAAGCTGTGTCGCGCTCAAGGCATATATTTGCAATCCCATGGTCAATGTGGGTGGGGCGCGGAATGCCATCGAGGCCCACGCGACCCCAATCCCATAACTTAAAGGTAAAAATGTAAGGGGTGGCGCTGATCTCAAGCACCACGGTATCAGGCCCTGCACAATGTATAGTTCCTGCAGGAATAAGGGCATGGTCGTGTTTTTTAACGGGAAAGCGATTCACGTACTCCTCGTCTGGAAACAAGCTTTCCCCACGCGCCGCACGCTTAAGGGCCGCTTCCAGCTCCGCGCGCTCGACGCCGGACTTCACACCCAAGTAAACGCAGGAATTCTCGTTGGCATCAAGAATGTAGTAGCTCTCGTCCTGCGTGTAATGAATACCGAATGCATCCTGCGCATAACCCACAAGGGGATGCACCTGCAGCGACAGGTTTTGCCCGCCCATGGTGTCAAGATAGTCAAAACGGATGGGAAACTCCGCACCAAAACGGGCATATACCTGCTCCCCCAGCAGGGCCTTCGGCTCGCGCAGCACCACATTGATAGCAGGTATCTCAAGGCACACGCCCCCGAAGTTGAGAAGGACGCTGTTTTCTTCGGGAACGCCGTCAAAAGCCCAGCCAAAGTTATCCGCATCGGGGTCGAGGCCAAAATGCTCCTGCATCCAGTGACCGCCCCAAACACTTGCGTCGAAGTAAGGCACCAGGCGAAACGGCTGGTGTGCAAGCTGTGCCAAACCAGCACGATATGCATCGCCGGAAACCATTTTGGGATTATCCGCAAGGGTGGTTTCAAGCTCAAAATCAAGGCGGTCGAACAGGACCCGCTTCATGCGGTCTGCCATACGCCACTCAAAAAAATAGCCGCGCTTGAACTTGCGCAACGTATCTTCGTGTGCGTTCTCCGTCTTCCAGTTGGGCATGCCGGCACGATACCGCAGCTGGATCTCCCGACGTGGGAGATCGGCATAGGCGAGCACATCGGGGCAAGGGGCGATAAGCGCAGCTCCAGTACCGTAGACTACGCTCAGCCCTGTTGACGCGGCAAGCTTTGCGCGCGCACTATCGAGGCTCTTCCCATCAAAGAAATCTGCCAGGGTATAGTGGGACATCCTTCCAAAAACGCGGTCATCGGTAATGGTATCGGCAATACGCTCCTGAAGACGCGCGCTCTCCCATGCGTACTCATCTGCGCAGAGCACGCAGCTGGAGTGGAGCGGGTCTACGAGCTTGCTCTTGAGCTCCCCAAGATCTGTCCCGGGATAGCACTCAAGTGCCAGCACCAGCTTGGGACCCTTCTTCGAGGCATGTTGAGCTAGGCGTTTGGCAAGCGTTCGCACAAGTTGCGGCCAGCCTTGCACGCCAGCCTCTACACCGTGCAGCTCCACTTCCGGACGCAGCCTGTAGTTGCCCATAGCTCCCTTCCCTCTGAAGCGGAAATACTTTGCAAAAGCAATCTCCCGGCGAAGGGGATGGGACAAGCCTACTATATATCAATCATTGGCTTAAGTATTCTGGTGCTAAAGCTCATCATTAAACATTTTCTTGATTCCCCAAATGCCGGCAAGGAGCTTCTTTTATACGCAGTGTGCCCACGCCGGTACGATGATGTCGTAGCGAACGACCTTGCCCGCAAGCGAGCTGCTGGGCTTGGCGCTCCCGAGCATGGGGCCCTTCAGAGGCCGCTTCACCACGATCTTGCGCGGATGGGAGGCGAGTGCCGCCTGGAGCAGCGCTTCCTCATCCTCGCAGGGCTTCTCGAGCATCTGGAGGATCTGGAGCTTCTTTCTGGTGGCGGCATCCTTGCGCTTGGTGGGGAACATCGGGTCGAGGAAGACCACATCTGGCGTGAAATCCAGCCTCGGCAGCAGCTCCACGGCATCGCCCTCGACAAGACGCATGCGTGCGACGATGGATGCGACCCGCAGGTCTCTCGCCCCACGATCGAGGGTATCGGCGAGCAGGGCGGCTATAACGGGATCGCGCTCGATAAGCGTGACCGAGAAGCCCGCCGCCGCGAGGAGCAGGGAGTCTTCCCCCAACCCGGCCGTGGCATCCACCGCCGCAGGCGCATCGACGCCGCGCACGCGCGCTGCCCGCACGAGCAGTTCGCGCCCCAGACGGTCCGCGCGGAGCCTCGGCACCAGGTGCGCGAAATCGTCGCGCAGGACCATTCCTTTCGCTGCCAGCGCAAGGCCCTGCTCGCTCTGGACAAGCTCCATGCCCTCGGGCAGCCCCCTGTTCGAAGATCCGTTCATCGTCCGCCTATGGCCTATGGTCGTCGGTTCGCAAACATGACTGCAGTAGCACCCTCGCGACCAAGCATAGCCGAGAACCGGGCTGATAGGGCCGCAACATGCTCTGGCGTTTCCCCAGCAGCGCCTCGGGTGACCGTACAGTCGTTGGGAACAGCGCAGGGAAAACGTCACTCCACGTGACAAGGGGACACACGTGACAAGGGGACACACGTGACAAGGGGACACACGTGACAAGGGGACACACGTGACAAGGGGACAGGTCATTTGTCACGGACCTGTATGTGACATAGTCACGGAAACGACCCGGCCCATCCCCTATCGTAGGTATCGTACGCAGACGATGGGAGATGAAGTGGGTTTCTTCGATTTGCTCAAAGGGGCGGACATCAACGCCAAGGTCGCCGAGGCACGCGAGCACGACGATGCCATCCTCCTCGATGTGCGCGGTCGCGATGAGTTCCAAGTAGGCCACATCGATGGTGCGGTCTGCATTCCGCTGCCCGAGATCGCCAAGGCGGTCCGCCTCTACGGAACCAAGAAGCTCTACGTCTACTGTGCGAGCGGGGCACGTAGCCGTCAGGCCGTCGCCCAGCTCCGTGCCGCAGGCATCGAGTCCGCAGAGAATATCGGCGGCATCTCCTCATGGCGCGGGCCCATCGCCCGCAGCTAGCGATCATCCTCGAGAAAGGACGTGCTTCCCATGTCAGTGCTCACCATCACCGCAGAGAATTTCGAATCAGAGGTCATGAAGTCCGACAAGCCCGTGCTCCTTGATTTCTGGGCAAGCTGGTGCGGCCCCTGCCGTGCGTTCGGTCCCGTCGTCGATGCCTATGCCGCAGCGCATCCCGAGATCAAGGTCGGCAAGATCAACGTTGACGAGCAGGGCAAGCTCGCCCAGACCTTCCAGATCATGAGCATCCCCACGGCACTGCTCGTCAAGAGCGGTACGGTCGCGGGCCGCTCGAGCGGGGCCATGAACGCATCCCAGCTCGATAGGTTCGTGAACGCGTAAGCGCCCTCACGCACCCAAAGCGATTCCCTTCAACCGGACGCGGTCGACCACCTCGAGGCGACCGCGTCCGACGTTGACGATACCCTCATCCGAGAAGTACGAGAGCATGCGCGAGACCACCCCGCGGGCGCTGCCCAGATGGCGCGCGATCTGCTCCTGGGTCATCTCCACCACGTCGGTACCCGTGCGCAGGCACTCCTCGTAGATAAAGATAGCAAGGCGCTTATCCATGCTCGAGAAAAGCGTTTGCTGCAGGGTCCACATGATGTCGGAGAAACGGTCGACCAAGGCGTTCAGCGCCCAGTTCTCGGCACGTAGGTTGCGTTTGAACACGGCATCGAGCGCCTGAGGCGAGATGAGGATGCAGCGCGTGTCCCGCTCGGCTTGCATGAAGACATCGAAGGCGATGGAGCGCAGCACGCACGATGCCCCCATGAGGCAGGGCTCATCGGGTCTGAGCCTCACGATCGTCACCTCGCGGCCTTCGTCGCTCATGAGGTAGATGCGGACCGACCCTTCGAGCACCACGAAACCGCCAAGGCACTCGGCGGCGGCACCTCTGATCTGCTCGCCTGCTGCGAAGGACATCTCGCGCGAGGAACCCACGATGAGCGTGCGATCGTCCTCCCCGAGCGCATCCCAGAAGGGCAGCACGGAGGCGAAGGTGCTTGCGAGGTCGAGGCTTCCCATATGATTCCCTTCCTTTCCCACACTCACGTGAACAATGCCCCCGTCCCCTGTTCAGAGTCCCCTGTTCAGGCATCAGTAGGTATCGAGCACCTCTTGGAGCTGCGCGCGGCTCGCAATGCCTGTTGAGGCGCCGTCGTAGCGGATGCAGATCGAGGCGGCGGCGTTGGCGTAGCGGCAGCATGTGCGGTGGTCGCGCCCCTCGATAAGTCCGCAGATGAACCCCGCGCAGAAATTATCGCCGGCACCCGTGGTATCCACAGGCTCGACCAGATGGGCAGGCACCGTGAACGATTCCTCCCCGCTCCTGAAGAGGCAGCCGTGCTTTCCTATCTTGATCACCACATGGCCGATTCCCGCAGCAAGCAAAGCGTCCGCCATAGCCTCAGGCCGCGTCTCGTCGGTCAGAAGAGCTGCCTCGGAGTCATTGGGGAAGAAGTAGTCCACGTAGGGCCAGACCTCGGCAAAATCGGCAAGCGTGCCCTTGTCCTTGCGATAGGTGATGTCGGCACAGACGATCGAGCCCTGCGCACGGGCACGGCGCACGATGACGAGAGCCGCCTCGGGATCCAGATATGGCTGCGAGTAGAGCGAAGCGAGCGTGACGATACGGGCACCGGCGATCTTGTCGGCATCGGGCATGAAGGAGAGGGCAAGGTTCTCCTTCATGCCCGCCACGAAAACGCGCTCGGCATTCTCGAGGACGATGGGGATGCTGATACTCGAGACCGTGCCCGGCCTCTGCTCGCAGAGGCTCCGATCTACGCCCGCATCGTCGAGGAGCAGAGCGATCGCCTTGCCCGCATTGTCATCGGAGAGCGCCGTGTAGAGCTTGGTCCTCACGCCCAGCTTGGTGAGCACGACCGCTTCGTTCACGGCATCGCCGCCAAGATTCAGGCCGATGCGCTCGGCGCGGGTCATCTCATGCGCAGGATCGAGGGCGGGAAGACCGCGTATGGGAATGTCGAGCATGGCCATTCCCGTGCAGATGACCAGGTCATCCATAGACTCCCCCTTCCCTATGTCCGATACGCCAAGTATAGACCCCACCACGTTCGCCTCGCCGTTCACGACGCCGTTCGTGGAGGGAATCTGGAGCGCCTGCCGCCTTCCGAAATCGCCATCTTGCCTGCCTTCCCGCAGCGCGCTCTCATGACCTGCGGCTCGTCGCGGTTTTCAACATGCCGCGCCCTTCTTTCAACGGGTTATCTACAACAAGTTGTGATTTTGCAGTTTCAAACCACAATATCTTGTGTCATAGTTGACAGAGTTTAAACGCAGCCGTTCCACGAGAGGGCGCAGCATGAAGATCATCAAACGCAACGGTTCCGAGGTCTCCTTCGATACCGCCAAGATCGAGAACGCCATCCTCGCAGCCAATAACGAGGTGCCCGAGGATCAGCGCCTTTCCGATCGCGAGATCAAGTTCGCCTCCCTCGTCGTCACCGATCAGTGCGAGGTCGCCGGACATACCGTCACGGTCGAGGAAGTCCAGGATATGGTCGAGAACCAGCTCATGAGGCTCGATCGATTCGAGGTGGCCCGCAAATACATCATCTATCGCTACCTGCAGAACCAGAGGCGCCGCAAGAACACCACCGACGACAAGATCCTCTCCCTCATCGAATCCAATAACGAAGAGGTCAAGCAGGAGAATTCCAACAAGAACCCCACCGTGGTCTCGGTGCAGCGCGACTACATGGCCGGCGAGGTCTCCAAGGACCTTGCCATGCGCGCCCTGCTGCCCGCCGATGTCGTCGAGGCCCACAACGAGGGCATCATCCACTTCCACGATGCAGACTACTACGCGCAGCACATGCACAACTGCGACCTCGTCAACCTTGAGGACATGCTGCAGAACGGCACGGTCATCTCCGGTACGCTCATCGAGCGTCCGCACAGCTTCTCCACCGCCTGCAACATCGCCACGCAGATCATCGCCCAAGTGGCCAGCTGCCAATACGGCGGCCAGTCCATCTCGCTCACGCACCTCGCGCCCTTCGTGGACGTCTCCCGCAAGAAGATCCGCCGCTCGGTCTACGCCGAGCTCGAGGCGACCGGCCTCGGCGCCGCCCCTCAGCAGATCGAGGCCATGGTCGAGAAGCGGCTGCGCGAGGAGATCGCCCGCGGCGTCCAGACCATCCAGTACCAGGTCGTCACCCTCATGACCACCAACGGCCAGGCGCCGTTCATCACCGTGTTCATGTATCTCAACGAGGCCCGCAACGAAGCCGAGAAGAAGGACCTCGCCATCATCATCGAGGAGATGCTCAAGCAACGCCACCAAGGCGTCAAGAACGAGGAGGGCATCTGGATCACGCCGGCGTTCCCCAAGCTCATCTACGTGCTCGAACCCGACAACCTGACCGAAGGCACCCCCTACTTCTACCTCACCAAGATGGCCGCCAAGTGCACCGCCAAGCGCATGGTGCCCGACTACATCTCCGAGAAGAAGATGAGGGAGTACAAGCTCTCGGCCGGCGAGACCGCAGGCAACGGCGATACCTACACCTGCATGGGCTGCCGCTCCTTCCTCACGCCCGACCGCAGCGGCAACGGCTACGGCAATGTGGCAAACGCCGGTAACTACGAGCCCGGCAAGCCCAAGTACTACGGTCGCTTCAACCAGGGCGTCGTCACCCTCAACCTCCCCGACGTGGCCCTCTCCTCCGGCCGTGATGTCAAGAGATTCTGGAAGATCTTCGATGAGCGGCTCGAGCTCTGCCACCGTGCCCTGCGCTGCCGCCACGAACGCCTCAAGGGCA
This sequence comes from Actinomycetes bacterium, assembly GCA_029546925.1. Lineage (GTDB taxonomy): Bacteria > Actinomycetota > Coriobacteriia > Coriobacteriales > Atopobiaceae > RUG721. The sequence goes on along the minus strand of JAKPQM010000032.1, from coordinate 24,255 downwards.
CCCTGTCCGATGCGGCGCCCATCCTCTGGCAATACGGCGCGCTCGCCCGCCTTAAGAAGGGCGAGAAGATCGACAAGCTGCTCTACGGCGGTTACTCCACGATCAGCCTGGGCTATGCCGGCCTCTACGAATGCGTCAGGTACATGACCGGCTACAGCCACACCGATCCGCAAGCCACCGAGTTCGCGCTCGCCGTCATGCAGCGCATGAACGACAGGTGCGCCGCATGGAAGCTCGCGGAGGATATCGACTACTCCGTTTACGGAACGCCCATCGAGTCGGTCACCTACAAATTCGCCAAGGCCCTCCAGAGGCGCTACGGCATCGTGGCCGGCGTCACCGATCACGGCTACATCACCAACAGCTACCATGTGCACGTGACCGAGCAGATCGATGCCTTCACCAAGCTCAAGTTCGAGTCCGAGTTCCAGCGTCTCTCCCCCGGCGGGGCCATCTCCTATGTCGAGGTCCCCAACATGCAGGACAACCTCGAAGCTGTCATCAGCGTCATGCAGTATATCTATGACAACATCATGTACGCCGAGCTCAACACGAAGAGCGACTACTGCCAGATATGCGGCTACGACGGCGAGATCCAGATCGTGGAGGACGACGGCAAGCTTGTGTGGGAATGCCCCAAGTGCGGCAACCGCGACCAGTCCAAGATGAACGTCGCACGCCGCACCTGCGGCTACATCGGCACACAGTTCTGGAACCAAGGCCGCACGGAGGAGATCAGAGACCGCGTGCTGCACCTGTAAGCGTGACGGGGGGACAGGTCATTTGTCACGCTCATAGGAAGCGTGACAAATGACCTGTCCCCCCGTCACGTGTCTGGCAAGCGATCTGCCCTGTCACGCTGATTCGAGGTTGGAACGTTGAACTACGCGGAGATCAAATACTGCGATATCGCCAACGGAACGGGCGTGAGGACGACGCTGTTCGTCTCGGGCTGCCGCCATCGCTGCCGCAACTGCTTCAACGAGGCCGCCTGGTCGTTCGACGCAGGAAAGCCCTTCTCGGCAGAGGTCGAAGACGAGCTCATCGAGAGCCTGAGACCCGCCTATATCACGGGCCTCTCGGTACTCGGCGGCGAACCCATGGAGCCCGAGAACCAGCGTGCGCTCGTAGCCTTCCTCGAGCGGATCCATGCAGAGTTTCCCACCAAGAGCATCTGGATGTACACGGGCTTCACCTGGGAGGAGCTCCACGAACCCTCCAACCGCAGCTGCACCGAAGCAACCACGCGCATCCTCGAGACGCTCGATGTGCTGGTCGATGGCCGCTTCGTACAGGAGCTCTATGACATCTCGCTGCGTTTCCGCGGCTCGAGCAACCAGCGCCTCATCGACGTGCCCAAGACGCTTGCCGCAGGAGAGGCGATGCCCTGGCGCGATGACCCCGTCTTCGAGTCGCACTCGATGGGCGGCTAGGAGCCGAAAGCCTCGTCAGACGCCTGCAACAGCCGTGGCACCAAAACGCCCCTGCCCACACGTTCCGAGCCGCCAGAGGGATCCTGTCCACGGGAAACCTGCGGACACAGGCCCTCCCGTGCCACGTCCTCACTGCGATCGCGGGGCAAGCAGGCTGCCACGCACCATCAGGATCTCTTATCGCCCCAGAAGAAGAGCGCCACGGTACCCGGCCCGGTGTGGCTGCCGATAGTGGTTCCGATATCGTTTATCTCGACACGGCCATCGAGCTTGGGAAACTCCGCCTCCACCATGCGTGCGACCTCCAAGGCATCCGGCATGCAGGCAGAATGGCAGATATAGCACTTCCCCGTGTAAGCGTCCCTGTCACGCGCACGCGCATGCATCGTGTCGACCATCACGCGCATGGTCCTCTTCTTGGAGCGGATCTTCTTGACGGGCTCGAGCTTTCCGGCTCCGTCCACATCGAGCAGGGGGCAGATATTGAGCGCGGTGCCGACAAGCCCCGCAGCCTTGGATATCCTTCCTCCCTTGACATAGTAGGAGAGGTCGGTGGAGAAGAACCAATGGTTGAGCATGAGGCGGTTTTCCTCGAGCCACAAGACCGCCTCATCGAGTTCCGCCCCTCCGTCGCGCACGGTCGCCAACTCGTCCATGAGGAGCCCATACCCAGAAGACGCCGCAAGCGAGTCAACCACGCGCACCGTACGTCCCGGATGCTTCGCCATCACCGCCTGCGCGGCGATGAGGGCGGAGTTGATCTCTCCCGAGATACCTGACGAGACCGACACATGCAAGATGTCGCATCCTCGTTCTTGGATGAGACGTTCGAAATGCTCTTCTAGATCGCCGGCGGTAACCTGCGAGGTTCTCGTTTCCGCACCTGCCGCCATGATCTCGTAGAACTCAGGGATGCTCGGTGCGTCGGGAGCGCCCTCGCGGTACTGGCGACCGTTTATCTCGAAATAGAAGGGTGCCATATGAAGATCCCGCCGGGCATAGTGGTCTGCTGAAAGATCGGCAGTCGAGGTACAGCTCAATGCGTAGTCAGACATAGTCACCACTCTCATCGTAACTTATCGCCATACACCCCTTCGCCTGCTCTGAGATAGGGCCGACCCTGTTGGCAGCAAACGGAGGCGAGCATGCTCCGGGCATCGGGGCTCATCACTTATCCGAGAAGAGTCCTCTGTTACTGTCAATCATGATAGCTTTTCACACGGGCCGTATTTCAAATTGCGGTTCATTTTTTTGATACCAGCAAAGAAAAAGCAGCGCCAACGCGACAGGAGGGCGAGCATGGCAAGCGATCTGCCCCTCTTGTCACACGCTCTTATAGCGTCAGCTCGGCGGAGAGATCGGTGCTCGCCATAGCCCTCACGATGCACGCACCGGGCTCGTCCACACGCACCACAGCAAGCGCACGCCCATAACGCGTGGGATAGGTACCGCTCAGATAGCTCTCCTCGCTTTTCTGCGCGGCACTGCCGAAAGCGAGAAGCTCCCCGCCCTCGACCGCAACCGAAACCGGGCGATCGGCATTGCCCTCGGGCACGCCCCCGCGACCGAGCACCACATCGACGAAGGCTATACCACCCGTGCGCAGCTCGTCTTGCCCTTCCCTTGTGAGGAAGAGGCCGAGCGAGCCTTCTGCCGTGGCGAGCTCCGCACGCGCACGTTCCGTGCCATCCGATGCGCATGCAAGGGCCGTGAGCCTACCCGGCCTATAACGCACCGAGAAGTCTGCATGGCAGTCGCGCGTCCGTTTGGTCCAGATGTGCCTGCCATCCTGATAGAGCTTGACGATGGGCTCCCGTGTGTAGACCTCGACCGTGGTCTTGGTACCATCGCATCCGAGCCACGTCCAGCTCGGCACCGAATTCGTACCGCGCCACGGCCCCCTCACGGGACGCGGCAGGTTGCAGGGGCGCACGTAGATGAGCGGCTCCTCCCCTGCCGCAGGAGCATCCCACACGACGGCAGCCATCGCGGCCTCGCCGTTCGGATCGCCGATAAGATCGAGCGCGCCCGTGTCGGCGCAGATCCATGGGTAGGGCTTGTTCACGAGCTCGGGATCGGCCGACCACCCTGCAAGGCTCACCTCTCCGAGGTAGTCCCAAGCGCTCCACATGAAGTCGCCGATGATCTGCCGATGCCTCTCGACCGCGCGCCAATTCTTGGCGAGGTCGTAGCACATGGTCTCAGAACCGAAGATGAGCCGTTCGGGATGGCGGAGCACGTCCATCGCATAGCGGTTCGTGGCGTAGTTGTATCCCACGATATCGAGCTGCTCGAAATAAGGCTCGCACACCCGACCGACCTGCGGCAAGAGCGCGATCGCGTTCATGATCTCGCCCATCTTGGCCACATAGGTGTTGAAGAGCAGGCTGCCTGCAGGAGCCACGGCATCGCCCGTCTGCTGCGGGGAGCTGGCATTGCCGCCAACCTCGCCCTCGCCATTGAAGACGCCGATGCCGATCGAGGCCGAGAAGAGGATGGTGAGGTTGACGCCTGCGGTCACCGGGCGCGTGGAGTCGAGTGCACGCAGGATGGACGCAAGGCGTCCTGCACATTCCACGCCACGTTCAACCGCGGGCTCGGTGTTCTCATTGCCGATGGAGTACATGATGACGCAGGGATGGTTCACGTCTTTGGCTACCATCGCAGCAAGATCCTTCTCGTGGCAGGCCTCGAAGTCGTGCGCATAGTCATAGGGATTCTTGTGGTCGAACCACATGTCGCTGAACTCGTCTATCACATACATGCCCAGTTCGTCGCATGCGTCGAGCATGCTCTTGGAGAGCGGGTTGTGTGCAGAGCGGATCGCATTGAAACCCCACGCCTTGAGGCGGGCAACCTTGCGGAAGCTCGCCGCGCGCAGATCGGCTGCGCCGAGGATGCCGTTGTCGTGGTGCACGCAGCCTCCGCAGAGCTTGATGCTCGCGCCGTTCACGAAGAAGCCTTCCGGTCCCCATGCAAGGCTCCTGATGCCGAAGCGGACAATCCGCTCATCGCATACCGCGCCGTCGACGGCAAGCGAGATATGCGCTTCATAAAGGTTCGGCTCATCGGCTGTCCAAAGCACTGCTCCAGGCAGATCGAGCATGACATCGGTACCGCTACCGCACGCGGCCTCGGTGCCCGCACGGCTGATCTTGACCTGCACGTCACCTGCGCCGGCCCGCGTCTCCACGCGCACGCGGGGCGGTTCCGTCGAGACAATCGTCACGCGCACGCCATCGAGATCGATATGGTGCTCGGGCAGCACATGGAGCCACACGGGCCGATAGATGCCCGAGCCGGAATACCAGCGCGAGTTGGGCTGTGCCGAGTTGTCGGCAATCACAGCCACCTGATAGATCTCGCCGGCATGCGCACAGGTGGAAAGCTCGACGTAGAAGCCCGTATAGCCGTTCGCATGGAAGGCTGCCTCGCGCCCGTCGAGAAGCACGCGGGTGTTGCGATAGACGCCCTCGAACTCGAGCTCGAGCGTACACCCCTCCCAAGCAGGCAAGACCTCTATCTCTCGTTCGTAGCGGTAGATGCCGCCCGGGAAGTACGCCCCGGCGCTACCGGTGGCAGCATCGGCAGATCGCCGCTCTGACAGCATCGCATCGTGCGGAACGAGCACGGTTTCAGCCTCGCCCGCACCGTCGGCGTTTCTCCAGAAGCGCCAGCCATCTACAAGCTCGATACGCGCCATCTCTCTCCTCGGGGACGGGGCGACGGGCCGCATGCCCGCGTGCGCTACGCAAGCTCGAAGTAGTTGATGCCCTCGTAGTCCTTGAGCTCCTTGAGGTACTTCTTCTTGGCCTCGTAGCTGTCGAGCTCGATGCTCACGGTAGCCACCGGGCCCTCGCCTCCTACGGAACTTTCCTGCAGCATGAAATCGGAATACTTGATGCCCCGCTCGTCAAGCATGCGCGTGAACTCACGGGCATTCTCGACATCCACGAACTCGATGTAGAGGTCGAAGGCGCGTGCATGGCGCCCCAGCCTTCTGTCAAGGGCGGTGAGGTTATGCAGGATGAAGAACGCGGCGAGCATGGCCGTGATCGTGCCCTCGATGAAGCCGGCTCCCGCAGCAAGGCCGATGCACGCGCAAGTCCAAAGGCCCGCTGCCGTGGTGAGGCCGTGGATCTTGTTGCGATCGCTCACGATGATGGTGCCCACACCGAGAAAACCGATGCCGCTGACAACGGCAGCCCCCAGACGGAACACATCGCCCGCCATCTCGGGGAAGCGTACCTTGAAGTATTGGCTGATGATCATCGTCATGGCCGATCCGAGGCAGACCATGGCATGGGTGCGTACGCCCGCCCCCTTGTTCTTGTCGCGACGGTCGCTGCCCAACAGGACGCCTACGAGGATGGCCAAAAGCGTGCGCACGATGATCGAGCCGAACGACAGGTCGGAGATCCAGAACTTGAACTGCTCCCATATTTGCATGATGGTGCCTCTTCACAGGTTCGTGCTGCGGTCTTCATAGCACTTCATTGTACGGGACAGGCACACCTCCGGCTACCTCCTTTCTGGCGAGAGGCGTGGCTGCCTTCGATACGGGCCGATGAGACCTAAGGGCAGATCCGATGACATCCACGCTGTGCCGCGCGTTTCCGCAATACGCCTTTCGGCGGAGTCGACCCTACAGGAGGGCAGAATCAGATTTGAGGTCACAATTTGTGACCTCAAAAATCATCGGCCTCTTCACACGTGGGCTGGAACATAAAGCCCCCATCGAACTTCTCTATGCTTCCCTGAAGCATCCACCGCCTCAGCACCAGCGGCAGGCGGAGCGCGATCGCACCGGCACCGCCAAATAGATACCGATTACGCCGCCAATGGCTCCTGTCGTAACAATGCCTCCCCATTCTGCAGCGACCCGTCATATAGTGTTACGTATCATTGCGCATGAAACTGGCCTCGCTTTGCATGCTCTTTGCAGCTTTCGAGCATAGGGAGATAACCATGAGCAACATCCAGATGATAACCGCAGTCCTCACGCTTTTGGCCGGCATCGGCGTGTTTCTCGTCGCCTGCTCCATGTTGAGCAAAAACCTCGAGACCCTGGGGTCGAGCAAGCTCAGGGAACTCTTCGCGTCCGCATCTAAGAGCAAGCTCTTGGGCGTGGGTATCGGAGCCCTGGGCACTGCGGCTATCCAGAGCTCGGGAGCCACGACGGTCATCGCCATCGGCTTCGTCAATGCGGGCATCATGACGCTCGCCCAAGCAGCTGCGGTCATCTACGGTGCCAACATCGGAACCACCATCACCGGCCAGATCGTGGCGTGGGGCATCTCGGGCGACGGGGGCATCTCGACCACGATCATCTTCTCGGCCATCACCGGCATCGGCGCTTTCATCATGGCGTTCGCAACCAGCGACAGGGTCAAGAACATCGGCGGCATCCTCACCGGCTTCGGCTTGCTATTCGTGGGTCTCGGGACGATGAGCGGCGCCATGGAGAGTTTTTCCGAACTCGAGAGCATGCGCGTATTCCTCGCGAGTATCGGAAACGTCTTCCTGCTGGTGCTTATCGGCGCCGTCCTCACAGCCATCATCCAGAGCTCCTCGGTCATGACCTCGATTGCCATCACCATGGTGGTTGCGGGCCTCATCACACTCGATCAGGGCATCTACCTCACGATGGGATCCAACATCGGTTCGTGCGTGGTCGCACTCATCGCTGGCGCGACGGGCACCACGTCCGCCAAGCGCGCATCGCTCATCCACCTCATCTTCAATGTGAGCGGTGTCGTGATCTTCATGATCGTCGGCTTCGTCATCAGCATGGCCTCGGGCAACGCAGTCGGATTCGGCACGATCTTCGGCAACCTCTTCCCGGGCATGCCCCAGATCCAACTTGCCATGTTCCATACCGTCTTCAACGTGGTCGCCGTCATCATCATGCTGCCGTTCACAGACCTCCTTGTGTCTGCGGTCACGCACCTCGTACCCGATCTTGCCGTCGAGGAACCCGAAGGCAAGATCGCCCCGCAAACCCACTTCATCGACGAGAGCCTCCTCGTCACCCCGTCCATCGCCGTGCAGCAGACCAAGAACGAGATCGTCGGCATGGCCGGTGTCGCTATGGATAACTTCAAGAGCGCGATCGTTATTGCGCGCACGCTCGACTTCTCGGAGCGCGCGGAGTTCGAGCGCAATGAGGAGCAGCTCAACTTCCTCAACCGCGAACTGGCGCGCTATATAGCGAAGCTCTTCGGAGAACAACTCTCCGAGAAGGACCGCGGGTATCTCTCCCATGCCCTGCACACCATCTCCGACCTCGAGCGCGTAGGCGACTATTCCGCCAACATCATCGGATACGCCGGCAAGCTCGTAGAAGAGGGTCTCGATTTCTCAAGCGATGCCAAAGCCGAGCTCGAAGCCCTGCAGGAGATGGTCGAGAGGCTCTACTCCGATGTGATGCACGCCTACATCGACGAAGATCCCAAGATGATCGAGAATGCGAAGGCCATCGAGGGCGCTATCAACATCATGGGCGGAGAGATGTCCAGGGGCCACATCGACCGTATGACCGACGGCCGCTGCACCCCTGAAGTGGGTGCACACTATCTCGCGCTCATCTCCGACGTCGAGCGCATCAGCGCCCACCTCTACAATCTGGCGAAAGCGACGCGGGGCCTCAAGCCGTAATCGCGTACGGGCCCCACAAGGGAGCGCGCTTCTCGGCACTCTACGAATTGGATGCGCGAGCCAGCACGTCGTAGCGGTCGACGCGCATGAGAATCTGCTCGAGGTCGAGGATGCCCCAAAGCATGCCTATCGGGCGGCTATCCACGTAGATCTTGAGATTGCGGTAGCCTGTTCCCGATCTGAGGCCTGACCACTCCATGCGTTCTATGTCGCGATAGACGACGTGTATGCTGCCGCCCACGAAGGGCGTGATGTCCATGTATTCATCGTAGGCGGCAACGCGATAGCGGCGCATGGCGAGCCACATCGCGAACATGACCACGAGGAATGCCACGAAGAACGTGATGACCACCACGGAATCGGCGACGAAGACGCCCATGGTGCACAGCCAAGACAAGATGATGCCCACGATGCCCATGAAGAACATCGCGATGATGAGCGCACGGGAGAACGAGGCCTCGACCACATAGGTATCGTGGTGGCTATGATGGCGTTCCGAGATGCCGATGCTGCCCATGGCTTCGATGAGCGAGGCGAGCACAGGAATGACAAGGGCGACGAGCATGAGGGCATACTGGTTCATGTATGTGAAACCCTCCCCCTCTCGGCGTCGCAGCTTGCATGGTTGGCATAGGACGTTTTCCCCTCGTTAAACCCTACCTTTCAACTCGGGGTCAAAACTTAACGCGATGGCAAAAGGATGCTGGACGCGTGCCAACGGCAAGGCCAATCCACGAGCGAGCTGTATATTGTTGTGAGCGGTATTCCCTGCTACCTCGTGCGAGAAGCAAACTTTGCGACCAAGGCGGTCAGCATGTCGACCGACTTTTCCAAGCTCGGCACGGGGATGAATTCGCGGACCGAATGGAAGTTATAGGCACCCGTCGCGAGATTCGGGCACGGCAAGCCGCGGAAGGTAAGCTGCGCGCCGTCGGTGCCGCCGCGGATGGGGTCGGCGAATGCGGCGAGCCCCACCTCTTCGTTGGCTTCGAGCGCATACTCGATCAGGAACTCCTTGCCGTCGAACTGCTCGGCCATGTTACGGTATTGCTCGCGGCACGAGACGCTCACCGTATCCTCGCCATAGCGCCTGTTCATGAATGCGGCGATATCACGCAAGGTCTCCTCGCGGGAAGCCACGATGCCGGAGTCGAAATCGCGCAGGATGAACGAGAGCTCGACCTCGGAAGCCGTGCCCTTGATATCGGTGGGATGGTAGAAGCCATCACGGCCCTCGGTATGCTCGGGGCGTTCGTGCGCGGGTACCATCGAGAGGAACTCGGCGGCCAGCGTGATGGCATTCACCATGATGTCCTTGGCAGTGCCCGGATGGACCATCACGCCGCTGATGCGCACCGTGGCCTGAGCCGCCGAGAAGCACTCGTAGTTGATGCCGCCCAGCTCGTCGCCGTCCACAGTGTAGCCATAGGCTGCGCCGAGCTTCTCGAGATCGAGAAGACGGGCGCCGTGGCCGATCTCCTCATCGGGTACGAAGGCGATCTTCAGGGTGGGATGGGGAAGCTCGGGATTATCCTTCAGGCGTTGGAGCAGCGCGCATATCTCAGCCACGCCCGCCTTGTCATCGGCACCGAGCAGCGTGGCTCCATCGGTGACGACGATATCCTGGCCTGCGAAACCGGCGAGATCCGGCACCTCGTCGGGGGTGGTGACGATGCGCTCGCCATCGACGATACCCGAGAGCAGCTCTCCCCCCTCATAGTGCACCACGTGGGGTTTCACGTTGAAGCCGGGCGCATCCGGCGCGGTATCGAGATGCGAGCAGAGCATGAGCGCAGGTGCATCTTCCGCACCGGCAGATGCTGAGAGGGTCCCGGTCACATAGGCATGCTCGTCCACCACGACATCCGTCAAGCCGAGCGCTGCGAGCTCCTCTCCCATGAGACGCGCCATGTCGTGCTGGCATGCGCTCGAGGGAACCTGCCCCTCGTTATCGGGATCGGATTGCGAACCCACCTGCACATAGCGCAGGAAACGCTCAAGAACATCGGACATGCCGTCTCCTTCGGACCGGTTTGCAACAGGCATCAGTATAGTCCATCCCCCTGGCGGCAACGTCATCAGAGAAAGCGATAGGTATGGCCGCCTGCTTCGGTAGTCGTGCGACCCTACCTCAGATGACAGGGTCGCACGATGACAGGAAGCCTTCATGGCCTGCCCTGCGGCAAGCCCCCCCCGGCCGCGCGGGAATATGCGGCAGCTAAGCCGCAAGAAGCGCCGTCACCCGACGAGCAGATACGAGAGGTAGGTCATATATCCCACGAGCATGGCCGCGCCCCAGCCCCTGCGCAGCGACCTCGTGCGGAAGCAGGCAACCCACAAAACCACAGCCGCGGCGAGCGCCACAAGCCCGTCGAGCACGAGCTCTTGGGCGAAGGCGAGGGGCGAGATGGTGCCCGAGACGCCTAGGACGAAGAGGATGTTGAAGATGCTGCTGCCCACGATGTCGCCGATGGCGATATCGGTCTCGCCCTTGCGAGCAGCCGCAATGGAGGTCGCCAGCTCGGGCAGGGAGGTCCCGAAGGCGACGATGGTGAGGGCGATCACGCGATCCGACACACCGAAGACCCGGGCGAGCGCCGTCGCACCGCCGACCGCGAGGTTGGAGCCGAGCGCGATGCCGAAGATGCCCAAGGCTATGAGCAGGAGCAGGCGTTTGATGGTCTTCTCACCGGCATGCTCCCCTCCCCCTGCGGCAGCCACGAGCGCCAAGGACATCTCTTCCTCGGGCTCGTTGCCCCTGTGCGCAAGGAAGGCCAAGTAGGCGATGTAGATCCCTAAGAATGCGAGCAGCACGAGGGCATCCCTGCGATCGAGCACGCCATCGGAGGCGCACAGCGCCAACAGCAGCAGCGTGATGACGAGTACGAAGGGGATCTCGACCTTGAAGGTCGACGATCTGATGGGGATCTCCGCGATCATCGCAACGGCGCCGAGGACGACGAGGGTGTTCATGGTGTTGCTGCCGAGCACGTTCGCGATGGCGATGCCTTCGGCCTCCTGCGCGGAGGAGGAGATGGAGATGGCGGCCTCGGGTGCGCTGGTACCCAGTGCAACGACGGTAAGGCCTATGATCAGCGGGGGGATGCCGAGCTTCAGCGCAAGCCCGCTCGCGCCGTCGACGAACACGTCGGCGCCCTTCACAAGCAGGATGAAGCCTATGATAAGGGGGGCAAGCCCGTAGAGCAGCTCCATGGGTCTCCTTCTCGACAAGGGACAGCGTCCGAGCACCCGGCCCTGGCATCCGTCGATGCCGAACCCGTACGGACGAGTCCCTTCTGGCCCAATGGGTCTACCGCAGCTGCCCTGAATATTCGTCCTTCTTATACCCGTTTTAGGCGTCAGCTAAACCTGTTTTCCGCCTATTATCTGGGGAATCGTACCGACAGGCGCAGTCCTTCAGGCGCATTGCGCGGCCTTGGGCGAGCGTACTATATACTGCTAGGCAGAGGCCGTATCCGGAAGCGTAAGAAGATGGGACAGCGTCCGCTCTACATAGTCACCGGCTCCGCCGGACATCTGGGCAGCACGATCCTCCGTGCGCTCGGCGGGCAGGACTGCGCGGTGCGGGGCCTCCTCCTTCCCAACCAATCCCCCACCGTCATCGCCCCTAACATCAGCTATCTCCACGGCGACATCTTGGAAGGAGACTCCCTCCGCGAGCTGTTCCGGAATACCGGAGACTATGAGATCCGCGTTATCCATACTGCGGCAATCGTCTCCATCGAACGCGAGGTGACCCCCATCCTGCAACGGGTCAATGTCGATGGGACGAGAAACATCATCGAAGCGTGCCGTGAGCACAAGACCGGGCGCCTGGTGTATGTGAGCTCGGTCCACGCGATACCCGAGCTTCCCGCCGGACAGGTCATACGGGAGCCGGATGCCCTCTCCCCCGATCTGGCGGTAGGAGGCTACGCCAAGACGAAGGCCGAGGCCTCCCAACTTGTGTTGGATGCTGCGGCAGAGGGCCTTGACGCTATCGTGGTGTTCCCTTCGGGGATACTCGGACCCTATGACGAGGGAACCAACCATCTGGTCCAGCTCATCGTCGACTATATGCATGGCAGGATGCCCGTATGCGTGACCGGAGGCTATGACGTGGTGGATGTGAGGGACATCGCCGACGGATGCGTGCGTGCCGCCCAGTTTGGCCGAAAGGGAGAATCCTATATCCTCAATGGCCGATATGCGCCCATACAGGAGCTTCTCGCGATGACCGCATCCCACTGCGGCCGCCGTCCTCCCCCAGCCCTGCCCCTATGGCTGGCCCATCTTGCGGTCCCGTTCGCGGCGGGCTACGCATGGCTACGGCACGAGAGGCCGATCTTCACATCCTATTCCCTGCAGACGCTGGCATCGAACAGCCTCTTCTCGAGTGCGAAGGCGCAGGACGAGCTGGGCTACCATGCCCGCGACCTTGCGGATACGGTGCGCGATACCGTCCGGTGGCTTGAGGAATCCTCCCGTTGATATCTGACGATCAGCCCGACGGTCCGTACAGGAACCGTCGGGCCGAGATTGCATCTAGCGCTCGCAGAGCCAATAGTGCGCGCTGAAAGGACCCACCTCGCTGCCTGCTCCGAAGTCGTGATCCTCTCCCGTGATAAGATCGATCGCCCGACCGCATCCTGCATCGAAATGAAGGGTCGCGGGCTCTGAGGCCGCATTGATGGCCACGATGACGCGCTTCCCGCCCGCAGCGCGCTGGAACACCAGCTGCTGAGGCTGGCACTGGAGCTCGTGATAGTCGCCGTTGCACAGGGTCTCGGCACCCTCGCTCGCAAGCCGTGCCGCAGCGAGTGCGCCGATCCAGTCGGTGAGCTCGTTCCACTCGGGAGCGTCGAGCGCCGGGCGCAGCTCGTGATCGCCAAAGCGCTGCTCGCCCTCTATGCCCCACTCGCTGCCGTAGTACACGCAGGGAACACCGCACATGCCGAAGAGCAGCCCGTAGAGCGGCCGGAGCTGGCGGCGGTCGGAGAGCTGCGTGGCGATCCGGGGCACATCGTGATTGTCGACGAAGGTGAGCAGGTGCTTGCCCGTGTAGAGATCCCACGGCTTGTCGCCGCTCTGGCGCTCGAGCGCATAGGCTATCTCATGCATATTGGCCGCATTCATGGAGCTCCAAAGGCCCTTGTACGCCTCGTAGTTGGTGACCGAGTCGCAGGCCCCGTCGTTCATCCAGCGGTTGTAATCGCCGAACATCGTCTCGCCCACGAGAGGGAACTTCTCCCCGCGCTTCTCGGTGAGCTCGTCGGCTATCTGGCGCAGGTATCCCAAAAAGCCCAAGTCGAGGCAGTAGGCCACGTCTAGGCGCAGGCCGTCTATGCCGTAGTCCGCCTCCCAGCCGCGAATGACGTCGGCTAGGTATCCGTTGAGCTCGAGGTTGCCATGGTTGAGCTTGACGAGATAGGGCACCCCCGCCCACGTCTCGTAGCCGAACCCGTCGCCATAGGCGGAATCGGCATTCCAATCGATATTGAACCAGCCGGCATAGCGGCTCTCGCCGCGCTTCTCGAGAACATCCTGGAAGGCCCAGAAGCCTCGTCCCACATGGTTGAAGACGCCGTCGAGGAGAACGCGGATGCCCGCCTCGTGGAAGGCGTCCACCACGGTTTTCAGATCATCGTTGGAGCCGAGGCGTGCGTCCACGCGGGTGTAGTCGCGCGTGTCGTAGCCGTGTGCGTCGCTCTCGAAGACGGGGTTCAGCATCACGCAGGTCGCACCGAGCTGCTTGAGGTGATCGACCCATCCGTCGCTCACAAGCTTGAGCAAGCGATGCTCGTCGTCGTTGGTCCTCCCCTCGTCCGACCCATCGTTTGCCCAAGGAGCCCCGCACAGGCCCAGCGGGTAGATTTGATACACGAACGACCCGTCATACCAGTTCATCGTATTCCTCCAGTCTTGCGCCTGCGTTGGCTGCGGCTTGCGTACCCGCTGCGGAACGCCACGCGAGAGGCCGATCCTGCCCAGCTCGCTCTTGGCGGGATCGAAGGCTGCCTCCACCTTTGCGAGCAGGCCGAATTCCCCGCAGATGTCGAGCACGGTGCCCACTCCGACGCCTGTGTCGCCCCGCTCGACGCGCGAGAGGGTGTCCCGTGAGACGCCGATGCTCTCCGCAAGCTCGTCTGCCGTGCGGCCGCTCATGGCCCGCCAGGTCTTGAGGCTGAGGCCGATCCGCTGCATGGAGCTGGATGAGCTTGTTGTTGCCATGTTCCGCCTCCTTAGCGATGATTCTTACTGAAACGATAGTAATATCCGAAATATCATATATTAATCCTATAACAATGGTTATATCAGATGTAATGGTAAGAGTGAAGCGGATTTTTCAGTGGTGGCAGAGCTGCACGGATTCTACCCATCTCAAGGAGGGGGACGGCCGCTGGGCTCTGGATAGGATCTTATGCGAACGGGCGTTAGGCGAGGTTTGGAAGCCATCGGCGGCACCGTGGCACTGGGCGGAATCCCGCTACGACGCAGTGGGCTACCATGTACGCAGTATGCAATCCCGCCGGATCGGCATGTCGAGGACCATGGGATGCGAGCGGGCCGAGAGGAAGGAGCATCGATGAAGAAGGTCCTTTTCGTGCAGGGATCGCTTCGCAAGCTGTCGTTCAACCGCCAGCTCCAGAAGGAGATAGTAGCTGCCCTGGGAGATGCCGTCGAGATCGATGAGCTTGCCTACGATGACGTGGCGCCCATCAACCAGGATGACGAGTGGCCCACGCCCGCTTCCGTCGCCCGCGTACGCGCAGATGTCCAGGCTGCCGATGCCATCTGGATCGTGAGCCCCCAGTACAACGGCAGCTTCCCCGGCCATGTCAAGAACCTCTTCGACTGGCTGTCCCGTCCCGTGGAGCAGGGCAAATCCGCAACGGCCGTCAAGGGAAAGAAGGTCACCGTATCGGGCATCGGCGGCAGGACGCAGACCGCCGAGATGCGCGCGGCGCTCAGTACGCTCCTGCGCTTCATCGGCATGGACACTATGGACGAGGAGGGCAGCGGCTACGCCGTGAACGCCAGCGCCTGGGCAAGCAACGTGGTCGAGTTCTCCGATGAGCAACAGGCCAGCATCAAGCGGCAAGCGGAGAGCTTCATAGCGTTCATCGAGGCATAGGAGTCGCATGGGCCGGCGATTCGAATACGATACGACGCTTCACGAGATTCCGGAGAGGGGCGGAGCATATGCCGCCTTCCCCTGGGACATCCGGAAGATATTCGGCAAGGGCCGGGTCAAGGTGCACGCCGAATTCGACGGAGAGCCGTACGACGGCAGCATCGTCAACATGGGGATGAAAGGTCCGGATGGCGAGATCCTCTACATCATCGGCGTCCTGAAATCGATTCGCAGCAAGCTCGGTAAAGGGGAGGGCGACAGCCTCCACGTCGTTATCCGCGAACGACCATAGCTCAGGGGTTGATCTGTTCCAGGACACGCATCGAAGGACCGGGATCGGGAAGGAGAGACCATCATGAGGAGCGCTACGCTGGTAATCATGAGGCACGGCGAGTCGACATGGACGGACAAAGCCGTGAACCGTTTTGCCGGTTGGGCGGACATCCCGCTTACCGAACGCGGCCGTGAGCAGGCAAGACATGCCGGCAAACTCATACGCGATGCGGGCATTGCACCCGATGCGGCGTTCACGTCGCTCCTGCGTCGTTCGATAGAGACCTGCGGTATCGTACTCGACGTGGCCGATCGCCTCTGGATTCCCGTGATCAGAAGCTGGCGGCTGAACGAGCGCCACTACGGCGCCTTCCAAGGCGAGACGCGTCCTGCCATGCGCGAGCGCTACGGCGAGGAGCTCTTTAAGACCTATCGCCGCAGCTACGACGTGCGCCCACCTGAGATCGCCGATGACTCCCCCTGGTGGCAGGGTGGCGATCCGCGCTACGGCGTCGTGGCGCAGGACGGGCTCGACGGCCTCGATCCCTCCACCATCCGCAGCGAATGCCTTAAAGACGTGGTCGTACGCCTCGAACCGTTCTGGCAGTCCTTCGTCACCCCATGCCTCTCGCTCGGCGAGACGGTTCTCGTGGCCACGCACGGCTCGGTGGTGCGCTCCCTCATCAAGGTCGTCGAGGGTCTCTCCGACGAGGAGATCCGCTCCGTCAACGTACCCACGGGCGTCCCACGCGTCTACGAGTTCGAGAGCGACGCGTTCGGCGGCCTGCGCGTGCAAGGACCTGGCCGCTACCTCGATCCCGAGGCTGCGGCAGCGGGCATCGCCGAGACGAGCGCGCTCGGCAAGGCGTAAGCCAAGGGGGATACCTCATCGTTTGGAGAAAACCGTGTCGACGCAGCCCTATACGGTCGAAGAGTATATTGCCCGATCATCGCATGAGAAGGCCGAGCGCCTGGGACTCGTGCGCACGGCGATCCTGAGCGCTGCACCCCAAGCTGAGGAGCTCATCTCATGGGGCATGCCAACCTATCGTGTGGGCGGAAACCAGCTGCACGTTGGTTGCGCGAAGAACCATATAGGGCTGTACCCCGGATCTGCGGCGGCCGAGCAGTTTGCACAACGCGCGGATGAGCTGGGGCTCGCACGCACGAAAGGCAGCATCCACCTGCCGGACTCCCGTCCCATCCCGACAGACTTCGTGGTAGAGGTGGCAACGTGGTGCCTTGCATCTGGCCGCGATCGCGAGCAACGTGCCCCCGCCAAGCCGCGCGAACGCCATGAGGTCCCCGCGTGGGTGCAGGAGGAAATCGATAGGGCAGGGCTCGCGGAGGCCTATGCTGCCCGGCCTCCCTATCAGCGCAACGACTACATCGGGTGGATCGTGCGGCCCAAGCAGGAGAAGACGCGGCGCGCGCACCTCGACCAGATGCTGGATGAGCTGCGCCGCGGCGATGTGTACATGAAGATGCCTTGGCGCACCGGACGATAGGGAGATCATCCCCGGAACCCGCCTCTGGGGGCTGCGGTATTCGCGATCCCCGCAGTTTTGTGGACGAGAGAAACTGCGGTGATTGTAAAACCGCAGGCAGATGACTTGCGCCGTACGTGTCGATAGGACTGGAATTGCGGTGATCGCGAATACCGCAGTATCTTCGAGAATCTTCGAGAATCTTCGAGACGGGAACTCTTCCAAGATCAGCAGGGACTACCACTGCTCATAGGTAGCGTTCCAGCAGCTGTTGGCAGCCTGCCAGGTAGGAATCCTTCGCATCCTCATCCAAGACAACGATGTCATAGTCCGCAGCATCCCCGAACGTGAGCCCCATATCGGCCACGAGACCGACGAGCACGCGATCCGGATGTTCCAATATCTCAACATCGATGGTCCCATAGGGGCTGTACACGGGAGTGTAGTGCTCGATGGTGCTGGTCCGGCTCTGCCCTGCGGGATAGGTCTTGTGCTGCAGGAAGAGAAGATACTCCCGCCCCTGCGCAAAGGGCATGACCCCGCGCAGGCTGGGCGCCGTGCCGGCGGTCGACACTTCGCGTTCGCCGGAAAGCTGGGCCTGCCCCGAGTAGTTCTCCGGCTCGGTGATCTTGAACCCCTCGTAGACGCCGATGATGTCGCCAACGCTAATACCTTCTCCCGAGATGACGGACGTCACGCGCATCTGGCATACGAACGCTTGGTAGACATAGATCCTCTCACCGGTGAAGATGCCCGTCACCACGACATCGGCATCATCCGCCAAGTTCTCGCGCGTGATGCCGAGAAAGGTCGCCCCCTCGTCGATATCCACTCCAGCTGCATCGGCGCCGATCTCGAAGGCAAGCTGCTCACGCACCTCGTCGTCGGAGAGGATCGCCAGGTTGTCCATCATGATGGAAGGCATATCGAGCTGCAGTCTCATGAGCGCATCGGGGTCGGAGTTGTAGTCGGTGAGGCTCCCCCTCATGGCGAGGGCCACGCCGATGCAGAGGGCGATCAGAACAGTGCATGCCGCCGCGAGCACCGGAAGGTCAAGGCGCGGCAGCCGGAGCGTACGGGTCCGAGGGCTCATCTATTACTCCCATCGTCTACAAGCCGACCGTCCGACATAGGGAAATGGCGTTCGAAGAGCGCTTCGAGCATGGGCTCGTTGTGGCAGGTGAGTAGCACGGTACAGCCTCGGCCATGTTCCTTCGCCACGATGTCTTCCACCATACGGATGCCGCTGATATCAAGTCCGTTGGTCGGTTCGTCGAGGATGAGGAGCTCCGGCTTCTCCATGATGGCCTGGGCGATGCTCAGGCGCCGCCGCATCCCCGTACTGAATGCGGAGAACGGGCGCGTATCGTCGGGGTCGAGGCCCACCCGGCAAAGAGACTCCCGAGCCTCGCCCTCCCCCACCGCACGGCGGATAGAGGCCAAAAGCAGCAAATTCTCCAATCCGGTGCACTCCTCCCAGAAACCGATGGGCTCCAAGGACAGCCCCATCTTCGAGGGGAAATCCACATCTTGGCCCACGCGCTGCCCAAAGACCGTGATGGAGCCGGATGTCAGGTGGATGAGTCCCGATACCGCCCGGAAGAACATGGTCTTCCCCGAGCCGTTGATGCCGGTGAAGCCGTAGATTCCTCCCCGCTCAAGCGTCAGCGTCACGTCATCGAGGACCGTGCGCTTATCGATCACCTTCGTGGCGTTCCTGATATCGATCGTATCGGGCATCATGGACCCCTCTCAGAGGATATCGATCTTCGAGACGATGCGGGCGAGCACACCCGCCGCCCCGACGGCGAGCAGAAGCAGATACACAAGGGAAATCCAAGGCGAAAAGCCCAAGGAGCCGAGGCCGGGGATACCAAGCGTCGACAGGTCGTGCCATGCGGGCACCCCTTGGATGGAGGGCAGGAGCGCGAGGAGAGGAGCCGGCCTCTGAGACGGCGTGAACGCCGCCGCAAGGAGCGTCGCCACATGGATGGCCGCGATCGCGGCGCCCGCATGGATCGGGTCAATCGCAAGGGAGAGGGCATTCGCAGCGAGTACCAGGGCTACGAGCATCAGGGCCTGCAAAAGGGTGGCGAACAGTGCCGCAGTCACGAGCCGACCGATTCCCTGCCCCGACAGGAATGCGGCTGCAGCCATGGCTTCGACCGTGAAGAGCACAGTCGTGGTAACAGTCGCAGCGACAGCTGCCATAATCTGCCTGAAGGTCCATCGGGTACGGGATCCTGTGCGCGGAAGCGTCAAAGGCCCCGTCGTCTCGAGCGACGAGCGTACGATATCTGCAAATGAGAGTACGGCAACCACCTGGGGAAGGAACACCGTCAGGATGGACATGACCGAGGGAGTGCTCCCCATGCGTGGTACGAGGACGCCGCCGAAGACAATGTAGGTGACGAGCGCGTTGCCATCCATCACGCGGCAGAACACGAGGATAGCCAGAAGCTGGCACGAGGCGCACACGAGAAGCCGCCATGTGTGCCGCCGATCAGGCAGCAGGCACCCTAGACGCCGCCTATGAGATCTGCGGGCCATCTCAGCTGCCCCCATCTGCCATCTGGTAGTCGAATCTTCGAGCAGCGCCGGCTGCGAGGGCCAAGAACACGAGGGCGATGGCCATGAGGCGCACGAGTTTTCCCAGCTCAAGGGCAAGGTCAACGGGATAGGTAAAAAGGGCCAGCTTCCACCCGAGCCACATGGCCGGCGTATCCGCAAGGTATGTCCTGTCGATAGCATAGTCCACTGCGTCGTAGACCAAAGCGCAGCAAGCCGCACCGGGCAGCGAGCACGTGGCGAGGTAGGCGGCAAGGAGCAGCAGACCGCATGTGAGGAGCATGACAGCCATGGGCACGGTCTCCATCAGTGCGAAAAGGGTGTATCCTGCAACGGAGAACGCACATCCGAAGCGCAAAGCCACAATGACCAGACCCGACATCACAGTAAAGAATGCGAACACAGCTGCTCGCAGAGCAACTACGGGAACCAGCCGCATAAACGATGCCCTGCGCGATCCTGCCCTGATCGCGCGCAGATAGGAAGCCAGCATGGCGGGAATGTCGGAGAGCCCCAGCAGGAAAAGCGGTGTGGCCACGAACACGAGGAAGGTCATCGCAGAGGTAAGGGCGAAGCAGATGGGAAGCACGCCGCCAGCGCTCTGGAAGTCTCTCTCGCTCATGCCGAGAAGCTGCATCATCCGCAATCCCGCAAACAATGTGAGCGCCGCCGAGAAGCGCCGGCCGAACAACACGCGACGTAAGTACACGTGCCTCGCGACGCTCATAGCAGTACGTCCCTTCCCCTCAGAAGCGGCCAAGCGATGGCTATGCACGCCGCACAGAGCACCACGATGGGCGAGAGGACGAGAAACGCCATGGTCTCCATGACGACTCCGGGCACCGGTGGCATAAGATAGGTGCTCAGCCGGAGCGCAGGAGGCAGAAACGTGGAGCACGCGAGAAACACAAACGTCGGAGCGCACAAGATCACGAAACGGCTCCGACGCGTATAGAGCGATATCGCAAACGAGGCGAGCGCAAGGATGCCCGCCCATAGTGCATCGTAGGCGATACGGAGGAGGTTGTAGAGCACGCGATTGGAGACATATAGACCGGAAAAGGGAATGTCATCGAAGGAGGAACCCCACAGGTTGGGATACGATGATGAGTCGTTGAAGAACGTGAGGAACGCATCTTCGGACGCCTCTGCGGGAAACGCCGCGAACGAGAGGAGCTGCGAGACGAGAAGGGGTACCAGCACCACGAGGAACGCGGAGACGAAAGTCACGAACGCCCCGGACAGCACATACGAAAAAAGGCCGCTCCTCGGCACCAAGGCAGCCGCACGCCCGCTGCGCACGTCATTGAAAAGGCTATCCGAGTAGCACGCAGACGAGAGGGGAAACATGAGGAAGAAGATATACACGGCAAAGGTCGTCGTTCGCATGGTAGCGTAGTTTCCCACCCAAGCGACTCCGGCGGAGGGAAGTTCCGCCACATCATGGCCCCAGAAGTTAAGACATCCCCGTACGAAAGGGATTGCCATGGCAACAAGCGAGACCACAAGCGCGTATCTCCAGGCACTTGTCCGCCACACCCGCCTAAATGAAAGCGCGAGAATTCCCCGCCGTCCTCTCATCGGAGGCCTCCAAAGGATACGACCTGGCGAGCACTCCGGTTTCCGCCAAAGCAACCGGTGACTATGGATGATCAGGTGTTGAAGCTCACCAAGTCCTTGCAGATACCTGCACCATCACTATTTTGAAACCATTAACCGACGGCAATCCTCCGAAGCAGCCAAAGAAGTCGCTCCGAATCGGCAAGTGGCAGCGATGCCGAATATCCGACTGACGGAACGAATAGAAAGCAGGAGCCCTTTTCTACCTGGCCCGTCTGGATATGCGGTTCAAGACAGTTTTGAGCACTATTCTGTCTTGAACCCTATATCCAGACGGGACGAGGAGCCAGAAACAGCTTTTGTACTCCCCTTGTCAGGCTCACAGGGACTCGAGGATCTCCCGCATGGCCTGCTGCACGGCATGCTCGACATTCGTCCCGATGATGCGGCGGGCGATCTGCTTGACTGCATATGAGCCGTTCTCCATGACGAACGGATAGCCGACGAAGCGCAGGATATCGTAATCGTTCATCGAGTCGCCGAAGTGCACGACGTCATCGGAGTCGATGCCGTAGTACCTGAGCACATGCTTGATGCCCGTTGCCTTCGAGACGCCTGCGGGCGTGACATCGATCCAGTTCGAGCCGGACGGCATGAACGAGAGGCGCTTGCCCAGCTCGCGCGTGAGGGCGAGCGTCATGTCCATGGTGTACTCTACGGTATCGCAATAAATCGAGCCGCGGATGATGTTGATGTCGGGCGATGGCGGATCGAAGAGGCGCTCGCTCTCGGCGAACGTGCTCTTAAGATGGCGCGGGAAGATGTTCTTCTCGTCGAAGACGAAGGTGCGCGTACGGTTGTACAACGTGAGGTGCAGGCAGTCGAACAGCTCGCACATCTCGAATAGGCGCTGGACAGAATAGGTCGAGAAGACTTCGCGGTCGAGCACGCGCCCGTCGACATAGACCTGGGTACCGTTGGAGGCAACGAAGTCCATCTCGTCGACGACGGGTGCGAACAGCATGCAGAGGTCGTCGTAACGGCGACCCGAGCCCACACAGAAGCGCACGCCCTTCGCACGCAGGTCGCGGATGAGCTGGAATGTCTCCTCGGGTACCTGGGAATGCTCGTCGAGCAGGGTCCCGTCCATATCGGATGCGATCAAGCGAATCATGTGTCTCCTCCCCAAGACCGCGCGGGAATACGCTCGGCCTTGTCTTTACCCCAGAGACAGTGTGAGGGAATGCCGGCCGCACCTGTGCCGCGAAGGCGAGAACACATCGCATCAACATGTGCGACAAGGAACAAGATCGCTTGTCGCACATGTGGGTGACAAGGGGTGACAAGGGGACAGGTCATTTGTCACGCTCTTGCGGGCGTGACAAATGACCTGTCCCCTTGTCACGTGCGCGAGACGCTGTTACAAGCGTCTCGTCCCCGGTCACGCCAAGCTATCTGACGCCGGCGCGCTCCTTGGCAGCCTCGATCTCGGCAAGCTGAGCGGGCGAGAGATGGATGGGCCCGTACTCGCCCGAACCCACCGGCCTGCCGGACTGGGTGGGATCCTCGACGTTGATGAGCTTGAACTCGCCGTGCCCCTCCCGCCAGTTCTCGCGCGCGACCGAGATCATGAGCTTGATGCGGTTGAGCTGGTTGACCTCTGAGGCACCGGGGTCGTAGTCGACCGCAACGATGTTGCTCTCGGGGTGCATCTGGCGCAGGCGCTTGATGACGGATTTACCCACCACGTGGTTGGGCAGGCAGGCGAAGGGCTGGGCGCACACGATGTTGGGCGTGCCCGTCTCGATGAGCTCGACCATCTCCGCCGTCAAGAGCCAGCCCTCGCCCATGGTGTTGCACAGCGAGAGGACCTCGGCGGCCTTGTCCGAAAGATCGTAGATGTCCGGGTAGGGCTCGAAGCGCGTGGTGGCCTTGAGCATCTTGTTGATCGGCTTGCGGAACTGCTCGATGAGCGCGATACCGGCACGGTGCGTGAAGCGGCTCATTGCCTTGGTGCCCAGCTCGTCTTTCATGTTGATGGCGTTGGTCATGCCGAAGAGGAAGAAGTCCACGAGGCCGGGCACATTGGCTTCGCAACCCTCGCCTTCGATGACCTTCACCACATCGTTATTGGCCGTGGGATGGAACTTCACGAGGATCTCGCCCACCACGCCTACGCGCGGTTTCGAGCGATCGTTCACGAGCGGCAGCGCCTCGAAGGCGTCCACCGTACGCCGGCAGAGGGCATAGAAGGCCTTGTTCGACGGCCTCGCGCGCATGAGCGCACGTCCCTCGGCCATGCATTCCTCGTAGAGCGCCTCGGCGGTACCGAGCACGGCCTCATAGGGACGGACACGGTAGAGCAGCTGCATGATGAGATCGCCGTAGAGCAGCGCTTGGACGGCCTTCACGAGGATGGCGGGCTTGAAGAGCGTGAAGCCCGGATTGTCCTCATCGAGGCCCGAGGCAGCGGAAACCGAGATGACCGGCACCTCGGGATGGCCCGCATCCTTCAGAGCCTTGCGGATGAGCGCGATATAGTTGGTGGCGCGGCAGCCGCCGCCCGTCTGCGAGATGAGCACGGCGGTCTTGGAAAGGTCGTACTTACCGCTCTCGATGGCCTCCATGATCTGGCCGGTCACGAGGATCGACGGGTAGCAGATGTCGTTGTTGACATACTTGAGGCCGGCCTCCACGGCACCTTGGTCCACCGAGGGAAGGAGCACCACGTTGTAACCTGCGGATGAGAGGATCTCCTTCACCAAGTCGAAGTGGATGGGCGCCATCTGCGGTGCGAGGATGGTGTAGCCCTGCTCCTGCATCTCCTTGGTGTAGCGCACCTTCTTGAACGCAGCGCTTGCCGCCTTGCGGTAGACGGGTGTACGGCGGGAGAGGTCGGTTGCACGCGCCTTCTCGAGCGATCCATCGGCCATGAGCACGTCCTGCGGATCCACCTCGCCGATCTCGCCTGCAGCGGTCGCCCGCTCGAGCTCCTCGCGCTGCTCCTTGAGCGCAGCCATAAGCGAGCGGATGCGGATGCGGGCCGCACCGAGGTTGGAGACCTGGTCGATCTTGAGCACGGTGTAGATCTTGCCGGACGCCTCGAGGATCTCCTGCACCTCGTCGGTGGTGAGGGCGTCGA